>NZ_JBHWPL010000086.1:0-13123 GCF_043424875.1 Trueperella sp.
TAAGTGCCCCAGTAAACTGCTGCTCATCTTCCAGGAGGCTCAGCACTTCATCCCGGTTTGCGGGGTGCTCAGGAAGATCCGTAGGGGCAAGGCTTGGCACTCTAACCGTACTGATAAGAGGATGCGCACTTGGCTGGCTAATCTCCGAGGTGCTGAAGAGAACCTCGTGAAGCTTCTCCCCCTTACGTAGGCCCGTGTAATGGATTTCTACATCCTTGCCGGACTCGGCAATGAGTCTCTCAGCGACATCGACAATCTTAACGGGCTCACCCATGTCAAGAACCAGAACATCACCGGGGCGACCAATTGCTCCGGCCTGGAGTACCAGTTCACATGCCTCGGGGATCGTCATAAAGTAGCGTGTTACGTCCGGGTCCGTCACGGTCACAGGCCCACCACGCTCAATCTGTGCCCGGAACGTGAAGAGCACGGAGCCTCGTGATCCAAGAACATTTCCAAATCGAACCGAGAGATATTTCAATCCCCCATCCATCGCATGCCACGACGTGAGCCGCTCTGCGAAGCGCTTAGTCAACCCAAGAACACTCGTTGCGTCCGCAGCCTTATCCGTGGACACGTTGACGAACTGCTCTACCCCGTGCTTGCGCGCCGCGGCGAGCACATTTCTTGAACCTAAAGTGTTGGTCTTCCATCCTTCAAGCGGGAAACGCTCAAGCATCGGTAGGTGCTTCAGAGCTGCTGCATGGAAGACGACCTCAGGCTTGTGGTGTTCGAAGATGGCGTCAAGCGCGTCGGGCTCACGAATATCGCAAAGCACGACTTCGTCGGAGTCGAGGAGTCCGTCACCATCGATGGATAGTCGTACGGCGTGGAGCTCGGACTCATCGCGGTCCAAGAGGATCAACTTTGAAGGACCAAGGCGGTTCAGCTGTCGAGAGAGTTCGGAACCAATTGAGCCGCCGGCTCCCGTAACCAGGACGCGCTTACCCATGACGTAATCGGCGATGGAGCGCACGTCGGTCTTGATCTGGCGGCGACCAAGAAGGTCAGCGACATTAAATTCACGGAGACGGTCGAGGCTCACCCGTCCCCCGATCATTTCGCTAACCGGAGGAATGATTACCAGATCGAGCCCGTTCGCAACGCATTCACGTGATACTCGCTGGATCATGGATGCTGGCGCATTACTTACTGCGAGAATGACGGTCGTGGCCTGAACCTTCTCGGCAATCTTGATCAGCTTCTTGCCCGTTCCAAGCACCTGGTATTCGCGAATTCGCTGCTTCTGCTTACCCGGGCTGTCATCGACAAAGCCGAGGATCCGGTAGGGGGATTCAACCGCGTGATCAACCAGCTGAGCTACCTGCCTGCCGGCTTCGCCGGCACCGTATACAAGAGCGGGGGTTGCTTGTTCCCTGCCGTTTCCGCTTACACGTGATCGCGAGATAAGGATTCTGTACACGCCCCGGGCCGCAAGCATGAGAACAAGCGCCAGTGGGGGCATGACGATAGCTAGTGCGCGGGGGAAATCGGTTATGAAGGCAGAAAGGATAAGTCCAATTGGGAGGATGACGAGAATAACGAAACCTGCTGTTTCAATAACTTCCTCAAAGCTCGCCACTCGGCTTCGACCTCGAATAAAGCTCAGCCCAAGACTGGCCAGGGTCTGAACAGCAATTGCCGCAACCGTGTAACCAATCGCCCACGCCCACTGAGCATCGGTCAGACCAAAGTCGTAGCGTAGCAACATAACAGTTAGAAGAGCCAAGACCCATGCGAGAGCATCTGTCACGAATACGACCGCTGCCTTAGTGTGGAGCGGTAGCTCATGGATACGCTGGTAGGTAGGCCCCGTCTTCCCGAACCTACCTGCCTCTTGAACATCTTTTGCTTTTGTTTTTTCTGCCACGCTTCCAGCGTAATCCCAGGAACGGACCACCTCAATCAGGTTTAACCGGGAACACACTCGAATAAAGCCCATTTAACAACTACGGACAATATCTAGCATAGACAAATTAGTTCAAAAAAGACACTTTCCCGCGGTTTTCCGGGCAATTCCGCGATTCTTGATGGTCACGCTGATCTTGGCTTGTCAATCAAATTGAGACGGAATCGTCATTTTTTGATTATGAGACACTTCCGGCATTTGTTTTGCAGCAAGACACGTAATGTTAACCCTACCCGACACTCTCAACACCCGATCCGGTGATTACTAAGCAATCAGGAGGAGCGTAGCGTTGCCCCTATCTTGCGATCCACATTTTGTTTGAGATCGGCAAGAGTGCTGGTCGAGTGCAACGGTTCAGTGACTACTCTCAGGTTGAGACAGTGCCTATTCCGGGGTCGACGGAAGCATAGCTACGCCCATCGGGTTCGTCTCGAGAAACTCCACGGCTTCGTCATTCTTGATCGCGTCGAAGAGCATGCCGCCGTTTACAACGTCGTAAATGACAATTGACTGACCATCATTCGACCAGCCCGTTCCATTGTGGGGAGCAGTCACAAAGTAAACGTTGCCGGGACGGATGTTGCGTGCCGAGTATGCGAGGTCTCGGATCTCTCCGATGGTAAACCCTTCATCAAGAGACACGGAGCCCGCTACGGTCTCAATGAAATTGGTAAGCTTTCCGAGATCGCTCAAGATATTCTGATCGAATACTTCACGCATGATGGAGCGCATCCAGTTCTGTTGGCGCTGCACACGAGAGAAGTCTCCCCCGCTCAAGCCATACCGCTGACGAACATAACTCAGGGCCTGTTCACCATTTAGGCGGTGTTCACCTGCGTCGAGTGTTCCGCCAGGAACACTGAGTGGAGAGTTCAGGGTGATCCTCACTCCCCCAAGTGCATCTGTCATGGCCGAGAAGGAATCGAAATCTGTGACAGCAAAATGGTCAATACGAACATCTGTTAATTCTTCAACTGTTTGGATCATAAGAGAGGGACCACCGTAGGAGAATGCTGCATTGATCTTTCCCTCACCCCATCCTGGGATGTCTACCCAAGTATCTCGCGGTATGGATACAACGGAGACATTCTCACGGTCTCCTGAGATGTGCATGAGCATGATGGCATCGGTGCGCTGCGCTCCCACCTGCCATTGACTGGGATCTCCTGCGGAGATTCTCGAGTCTGAACCGAGAACAAGGATATTGACCGGGAGGTCCTTGTCTTCCTCTTCAGCTTCCTGGATAACCTCATCCGGAATCTCTGGCCTGCTCGAGATCTCCCCAAACGGATCGTCAATACGTTCGATCATTCCGTCGAGGTGACGCTGTACCCACCAGCCGAAGCCAACAACACCGGCAGCCAGGACAAGAACAGTAACGAGAATGAAGATACCGGCCTTCTTACCCGACGACATCTTCTTCCTGGGCTTCTTCTTGTCTACATCAACCTGTTGATTCTCAGTCACGCTAAAACCTTGCCTATCATTCACACACCATCACCGTAGGAGTCCGATTCCAAGGATAACCCGGTATAGCCAATCAAGTGACAGGGCTTTCATCCTCACCGATCCATCAGGAACTCAACAACTCATTGTCCCACCGGATAACACAAAAAGTCGGGACACAGATCTGTAACCTATGTCCCGACTCATCACATTTGTGGAGCTAAGGGGATTCGAACCCCTGACCTCTTCCATGCCATGGAAGCGCGCTACCAACTGCGCCATAGCCCCGTTGGACTTGATTCATCTTACTCAGAAGTTTCTCGTCTCGCCAATTTGCGGCGGGTGCCTCGTGGTGAACCCGCTCACCTACCGGGCACCCACCGAGTACCTACCGTGCACCTACCGAACTCCCCTACCTAACGATGTTCGGCGCCATCACCGTGCGGCGGTTGTACGAGCGCAGGCGCCACTCCGGATTGCTACCCGGGCGTGGCTCGAGGATTGCCCACCGGCAGTTGTCCATCCCCTGCAGGCCCACCCATTCGGACGGGTTTTGCCCCAGCAACGAGATAACACCATTTGCGATCGACCCGCCGTGAGCCACGAACACTATCGTCTCCTCGACGTCGTTGCTCTCGGCTTCCACTTCGGCGACGGCGTCAAGCACGGCTGCCACCACGCGCTCACCGGTGGCCTTGCGCGTCTCGACCTCGACGCCCTCGGGCTCGCGCCCATCGCGCCACACCTGCCACTGCTCGGCGTGTGCGGCCTTGATCTCCTCGGAGGTCATGCCCTCCCACAAGCCGTAGGAGCGCTCGCGAAGGCGCTCGTCGATCTTGATCTCTAGGCCGGTTTCTTCCGAGAGGAACTGCGCCGTCTGAAGCGCACGGCCAAGCTGCGAGGAATAGATCCGCGTGGGTTTCATCCGCGCGAGTTCCTTGGCCGCAGCTCGCGCCTCGTCCCTGCCCGTGTCGTTCAACGGAATATCCGTTGACCCTTGGATCCGCCGTAATAGATTTTGTTCGGTCTGCCCGTGCCGCCAAAAAACCAAGCGAACAACAGTCACTACTCGTCCTCCACCTCGTCGTCAAAGACGGGTTCGAAATACTCCGCAAGACTCGAGGTCTGCGGCTCCTCCACCGTTACATCGTCCGGTAGATCGATCAACGGCTGGTCGCCCCAGAGCTTTTCCAGTGCGTAAAATTCGCGGTCCTCATCCTGCTGGACGTGCACCATGATGTCACCGAAGTCGAGGATGACCCAGCGTGCCTCACCCTCGAGCCCTTCCCGCCGCACCCGCTTGCGGCCAGCCTTGTGCAGCGCCTCCTCCACGTCGTCAACGAGCGAACGCACTTGCCGCTGCGACGAACCTGAGATGACGAGGAAGACGTCCGTGAGAACGAGCCTCTCCGAGACGTCGATCGCGGTGATGGACGTCGCCTTTCCATCGGATGCAGCGCGCGCTGCAATATGGGTGAGTTCGATCGATTCGGGTGTAGCTGGCACAGTGTCCTTTCGGTTACAACAGCAGGTTGGTGATGGTCGTGGCCACGTATGGCACAGACTCAGACAGGTAGTTCTTGTTGAGCCACGATCCGGCAAGATAACCAACAAGCAGGCCGAGAACGATCACGAGGAGCGGGATCAACCAGCGGCGGTTCGGGGATTCGACTTCCACGCCGTCGTCGTCATAGTCATCGACGACGGCCGGGTCGTTACCCTCCGCAACGGCCACCGAAGCCGACTCGTCGGTACTCACAGGCGTTGCGGGCGTCGGCGCGTCAGCGGCGTCCTCGGGCTCCTTGTGCTCATCCTTGCTCGTCATCGCCAAGAAGCGATCGCGAAGGGGCAGATCCTCATCGCCGTCAATCTCGTCAACGGTCTCCTCATCGGCGTGCTCGGGTTGCGCCGGTGCCACAACCACGTGCGAGTCGTCCTCAAACCGATCAAAGACCGACTTGCGTTGCTGCGCCTCGGCTGCGTTTTCGGGAGTATCAACGACGACGTCGGAGCCCGGCTCGTCGTGATCGGCAGCTATCGCGTCCATGGCTTGGGTGGCCTCGCCGCCGTCGTCCTCGCCGGACTCATCGGCAGGGGCCTCGTCGGTGACAGGGTCATCAGCGACAGGTTCGTCAGCGGGGGTCTCGTCAACCGGCACGTCCTCGGCCGGCACGTCGCCAGTGGGCGCATCCTCGGCCGGCACATCCTCCGCGTCGTCGATTGTTTCAGCGCTCTGGCGCGCCTCCATCTCAGCGCGCTCGCGTTCTGCCGCCTCGCGCAGCTCCTTGCGCGATGGGCGCCGTAGCCTCATTTCGGCCGTCTCGGTCAGGGCCGTGTCGTCTGCGGGTAGCGCATCAAGCTTGCCCAACTCCCGTAGTTCGCGGCGTGATAGCCGGGGAGTCTCACTCATTGTTCCTCCTTGCCCTCGCCGGCCTCAATCTCGTCAACCGGCGCTAGGGAGGTCGTCTTAGCATCGTTCGATACATATAGATGATACTTGTTTATGTACTGCACTACCCCATCGGGCACCAAATACCAGACCGGAACACCGTTTGCGGCACGGTGACGAATGCCCGTTGACGAGATCGCCATCGCGGGAATCTCAACCAACGACACGGCGTCTTCGGGCAGTCCCGAGGTGTCGAGATCGTGGCCCGGCCGATTGACGCCGACGAAATGTGCAAGCTCCCAGAGGTCTTCCTGGTCCTTCCACGTGAGGATCTGTGGCAGCACGTCGGCGCCCGTGATGAAGAACAGATCGTCGTCGGGATAGACCTCTCGCAGGTCGCGCAGAGTGTCAATCGTGTAGGTCGTTCCGCCGCGCTCGATATCCACGCGTGAGACCGTGAAGCGCGGGTTCGATGCCGTGGCGATCACCGTCATCAGGTACCGGTGCTCGGCGAGCGTGACGTCCCGATCCTTCTTGAACGGCTGCTCCCCCGTGGGCACGAACACCACTTCGTCGAGGTCGAAGTAGTACTGGACTTCCGAGGCGGCCACCAAATGGCCGTGGTGGATGGGATCGAACGTTCCACCCATGATGCCAAGACGACGCCGTGGCTTGGCTCCCTCGCGATCTGCGGCGGGATTCACGGCACGAAGATTGATGCCCTCACGTCTAGTTTCGGACATGACCATCTCCTTGTACGATCCACGTGGTCGTGGTCAACTCCTGGAGCGCCATCGGGCCGCGTGCGTGAAGCTTCTGGGTCGAGATGCCGATTTCTGCGCCCAGGCCGAACTGGCCGCCGTCGGTGAAGCGCGTTGAGGCATTGACCATGACGACGGCGGAATCCACGGTGCTCGTAAACAGGTTCACCGCCGAGACGTTGTTCGACACGATCGCCTCGGTATGGCCGGTCGAATAGGTCAGGATGTGTGCGATGGCCTCTTCCGCGCTATCCACGACTTTCACGGCGAGGTCGAGCGAGAGGTATTCGGTCTCCCAGTCCTCGTCTGTGGCGACGACGGCGCCCTCAACGAACTCGCGCGTGGCGTCGTCACCGTGAATGGTGACGCCCGCCGCGATGAGTGAGGCGCCAAGACGCGGAAGGAGCTCCGCGGCAACGTCCCTGTGTACGAGTAGCGTTTCGGCCGCGTTGCACACGCCGGGGCGATGGGTCTTAGCGTTGAGCGCGATGTTGTGGGCGCTATCGAGATCGGCGTCCCTGTCAATGTAGACGTGGCAGTTGCCCACGCCCGTTTCGATCGTTGGCACGGTGGCTTGCTCGATGACTGTCTGGATGAGTCCGGCCCCGCCGCGCGGGATGACGAGGTCGACGAGCCCTCGGGCCTTCATGAGCGCGACCGAGCCATCTCTTCCGTAATCGTCCACAGTCGCCACGAGATCGGCTGGGTAGCCCGCTTTGACGACGCCGGCACGGATAGTCTCAACGAGCACCTTGTTCGACTCGAGAGCCGCCGAGCCGCCGCGAAGCAGTACGGCGTTGCCCGCCTTGAGGGCAAGCACGGCCGCGTCAACAGTCACGTTGGGGCGCGCCTCGTAGATCATGCCGATAACGCCCATCGGAACCCGCTTGTTGATGAGCCGCAGGCCGTTGGCCAGCGTGCGCCCGCCAACGATCTCCCCCACGGGATCGGGCAGCGTGGCGACCTCGCGGACGGCGTCCGCGATCCCCTCAAGGCGCTCCGTCGTCAGCTGGAGGCGGTCGAGGAGCGAATCGCTCATGCCGCCTTCACGCTCGCGCGTCATGTCGGTCTCGTTCGCCGCGAGAATTGTGTCCATGTTCGCCACTAGCTCATCAGCGATCGAATGCAGCATCGCGTTCTTGGACGCCGTCGTCGCCAAACGCAGTGTTCGCGCGGATTCCTTAGCTTTCGCGGCAAGTGCGTGGACCTGCTGTGTCGCCTCACTCAACTCAGTCATCACTGTTCCTTACGTGCGATATGCTCGCGATCCATTGTTAGACTTTCAATAACGCCTAGCTTACGGGAATACAACACGTCATTATGCGTTAATCTCGCTAGGTAACAACTCGGTGTGTGAAGCCTTTACGCACCACGAAAGGACAATTTAATGGCAACCGTAGAGGTCACTGCAGAGAACTTCAACGACACCGTCAAGGAAGGCACCGTCCTCCTCGACTTCTGGGCAGAGTGGTGCGGCCCGTGTAAGACGTTCGGCCCCACGTTCGAAGCTGCTTCCGAGGAGCACACGGACGTCACCTTTGGAAAGGTCGACACGGAAGAGCAGGGCGAACTCGCACAGGCATTCCAGATCATGTCCATCCCGACCCTCATGGTCTTCCGTGATGGCATCCGCATCTACGAGGGTGCGGGCGCACTCCCGCCGGCAGCGCTTGAGGATCTGATCCAGCAGGCCAAGGCCATTGACATGGACGAGGTCCGTACCAAGATCGCCGAAGCCGAAGCAGAGGCTGGCAACGAAAACTAATCAGCGATAGCTGACATGGCGGTGGGCCCGTATAAACGGGCCCACCGTTGTGTTTGCGGTATGAGCGATCGGCTCTAACCACTAGGGCTCCGCCGGCCGCCTAGCGACGCAGCCTTAGGCGCGGTCGAGCTGTGCCCGAGCCTCCATGAGCGGGAGCACGCCACGCAGCACCGATGCGAGATCGGTTGGCAACGAGGCCGGAACGAGGATGATGCCGTCCGCAGCGCCAAGGCCCACCCACGATTCAATCGCGTCTGCCACCGAGTAGACGGTGCCAAGCACGCATGCGATTCCCTCGAAGGGATCGCAGCCGTTGATCTTCTCGATGAGGTGCGCGCGCTCTTCGGCTGCCTCCACCGATGCCGAGATGACGATTCCGAGCTCAACGAAGACGAGCACGTCCTTGTTGATCTCTTGGCCGGCCGCGCGGATCGCGAAGCGAGCCTCGCGGGCGGCGTGCGGATCAGCGACGCGCAGACGCACCGTATCGGCAATCGAGGCGATGAGCTTCGCGCGCCCAGGCGTGATCGACGGGTTCGTGATGATGACGCAGATCCGAATGCCGGCGGCGCGGGCGTTCTTCGTGGTCGCCACAATGCCATCGAAGTCGGAGTCGGTTGCGAGCGTAATCGTGATCCCAGCCCAGCCATCGGTTTGTGAGGCGAGGAGGTCAACGGCAACGTTCATGTCCTTAGGCGTTCCAACGACTCCGGCGAACACGCCCGCCGTCGACACGTCCGCCAACCGGGCGGCCGTCTTCACGGCGTCGAGCGAGTATTCGGATCCTGCCGAATCGGAGCTGTTGTGGAAATCCAGCCCGAGGGTCACAAAGTCGATTCCACCCTGCTGGGCGGCCTTCACGGAGGCGGCCAGACGCGGATAGTTCAAATGGTCGATTGGGGCTTCGTCAAAACCGGCCGGGGTGCATGCCCCAAGGAGCGTCAAATCCACGCCTACCCATGCGGTGGCAAGGTGGTCGGGAGTTACCGCGACATCGTCGAGATCCAGTTGTGCGTTCGTCAGTGCTTTGCGTGATGCTGCAAGTTCAATTGTCATCTTAAATTTTCCATATCCTGAAGGCGCACGAAGCGCGTTCTTAGTGCTGATCCATTGGTTTAGAAATACATTCGCCAATGGCGCGTTGTGGACATGGAAATAAATACGCCACTTACCTCTGTGGAATGATGGGGACATTGCGTGATGCCGAGATCGATCATTGTCATTCCTTTCATGTACGAGGTACACACCGGCCGAAGCCATTCATATTCATAACATTGCCTGTATATTTTCAAGCCCTGTTACCCATAGAACGTACCGAAATCGCGGGCTCAGGGTCAATGAAGCACCCTGCAAACACCAGCCCATCCGCCTTTTGAGAGGGAACATCTCACGCTATGAGTCGCATTTTTCCGCGTGATCTCGCGGTTCAAGATTTGGCCGTTGTATTTTTGTGACCTTTGGCACGGCTCGGTGCCCGAATTACTAAAAGGTTACGGGAGAGTAAATAACGGGGCTAGCTACTTGGTCGGTAATACAAGGTCGTCTGCATGAATGACCGGGCGCGGCGCCACCTGACCCCGGATGAATTCATGAAGCTCACCGGTTGAGAATGCGCTCAGGCCGCGCGCCACCTCAACCCCGTTCCCATCCACGATCGACACGAGGTCTCCGGCTGCAATCGTTCCGCGCGCGTCCGTCATCCCGACGGCGAGCAGGGACGCTCCCCCGCTCCTAATCGCCTTCTTGGCCCCGTCATCCACCGTGATCGTGCCCTTGACGAGCGCCGCGTGGCGCAACCACAGATCACGCGCGGGAACCTTCTTCGAGCGCGGCAGGAACCACGTGCCCACCGTCTCGCCGCGCAGCGCAGCTGCGAGGTCCGTCGTCGCGGCAAGCAAGGTCGCCACGCCACCCGACGTCGCCATCCGAGCCGCCTCCACCTTGGTCGCCATGCCGCCCGTGCCCACGTCCGATCCCTTGCCGGTGATCCTGAACTCAGCGAGCACATCCATGTCCGTGACCTCGGAGATGAGCTCGGCGCCCGGTGTTCCCGGCGGGCCGGTATACAGCCCATCCACGTCCGTCAGCAAAATCAGCGCCGTTGCGTCCACAATGTGCGCCACCAGCGCGGCGAGCCGATCATTATCGCCGAACCGAAGCTCGTTCGTCACAACCGCGTCGTTTTCATTGACGATAGGGACGACGCCGAGGTGCAGCAAGCGCTTGAGCGCGGACTGGACGTTGTTGTAGTGGCGCCGATTCACGACGTCGTCAGGCGTGAGCAGCGCCTGGCCAATGGTGATGCCGTAGCGAGCAAATTCATCGGTATAGGCACGCACCAAATGGGACTGGCCCACCATCGACGCCGCCTGCTGATCGCGCACGTCGGAGGGACGGCGTCGGAATCCTAGAGGCTCCAGGCCCGCGGCGATCGAACCCGAGGAGACGAGCACAATTTGCTGCCCGCGTGCGCGCGCCGGGCCAACGACGTCAACAAGGCGGGTGATCTGGTCACGCGCAAGCGATCCGCGCTCGGTGAGCGAGGATGAGCCAATCTTGATGACGATGCAGGGCGCTTGACCCAGCAGGGCACGGTTGGAAAGAAGATGCTGCACGCACCCAAGTCTAGCGACGCATCAGCCGTCGGACGGGTCTGTCCAAATACCTTCGTCGCGATCCGACCACAGCTCTTGGCGGGCCTCTTCCTTGGCGTCCATGCGGTCGTGGAAGGCCGCCTTGCGCTGCGCGCGCGTGGGGCGCGACCAATCCTCAAGACGAGCATCCGAGCCGCGCGGGGCAAGATGCTCGGCGCCGGAGGCCATCGTGGGCTCCCAGTCGAAGATCACTCCGCCCTCGAGCGGGCCAATCACCACGGTGTCGCCAGCGCGGGCGCCGACTTTGACGAGCTCCTTTTCCACGCCGAGCACGTTGAGGCGGTCGGCGAGGTAGCCCACCGCTTCGTCGTTGGCAAAGTCGGTCTGGTTGATCCAGCGCTCAGGCGTACGGCCTCGCACCTGGTAAAGAATCTTGCCGGATCGGTTCACGGGCGTGACCGTAAATCCGGTGTCATCTTGCGTGACCGGGCGGATGACAGGGCGCGTCTCGGGCAGCACATCGTGAGAGCGCACCTCCTGCACGATCTTGGCGAGCGCGAAGCCGAGTTCGCGCAGCCCGTGATGCGCAACCGCCGAGACGATGTACACGGGATAGCCCTTGGCCTCGATATCAGCCTTGACGAATTCGGCGAGCTCGCGCGCATCGGGAAGGTCTGCTTTATTGAGGACGACGACGCGCGGGCGGTCCATGAGCGGCACGCGGTCCTCCATGGGCGGGATCTGGTCGGCGTACGCGGCCAGCTCGGCCTCGATCGTCTCCAGATCCGAGACGGGATCGCGCGTGAGCTCGAGCGTTCCGCAGTCGATGACGTGCGCGATGACGGCGCATCGCTCAATGTGGCGCAGGAATTCGTGGCCGAGGCCCTTTCCTTCGGAGGCGCCCGGTATCAGACCCGGCACGTCGGCCACCGTGAAGCGGTAGTCCCCGGCAGACACGACGCCGAGGTTCGGCACGAGAGTCGTGAACGGATAGTCGGCGATCTTCGGCCGTGCGGCAGACATCGCCGCGATGAGCGAAGACTTGCCAGCGGACGGGAAACCGACGAGGGCGACGTCGGCAACCGACTTGAACTCGAGAACAACGGAGATCTCCTCGCCCGGCTCCCCCATGAGCGCGAAGCCTGGCGCCTTTCGCTTGGGCGAGGCGAGTGCGGCGTTGCCCAGCCCGCCGTAGCCGCCGCCGGCGACGATGTATTCGTCCCCCTGCCCCACCATGTCGGCAAGAACATTGCCGTCCATGTCCTTGACCACGGTTCCAGATGGCACGCCGACGACGAGGTCCTCGCCGCGCTTTCCATGGCGCAGGTCGCCCTCGCCCGGCTTGCCGTTCTCGGCCTTCAAATGCGGCGAGTGATGCAGGGATAGCAACGTGGACTCCTGCGGATCCACCCGGAAAATCACGTCTCCGCCGTGGCCGCCATTGCCGCCGTCGGGACCCCCGAGCGGCTTAAACTTCTCTCGGCGCACGGAGACGATACCGTTGCCACCCTTTCCTGCCTGAATGTGCAGGGTAACTCGGTCGATAAAATTGGCCATGACGTCCTCACAATCAGTTGCGGAAAATTATTGCAGAAAAACTACCGGAGAAATGAAAAGGGTGGAGAGCAAAGCCCTCCACCCCAGTTAGTTAACGCTCTTAGGCGTCGACCGTTACGTTAATAACCTTGCGACCACGCTTGGTTCCGAACTCAACGAGACCGGTCTCAAGAGCGAACAGCGTGTCGTCCTTGCCGCGGCCAACATTCTGGCCCGGGTGGTACTTCGTGCCGCGCTGGCGAACGAGGATCTCACCTGCATTGACAGCCTGACCGCCGAAGCGCTTCACGCCAAGGCGCTGCGCGTTGGAATCGCGACCGTTGCGAGTAGAGCTCGCACCCTTTTTTGTTGCCATCTTCAGACCTTCTTTTCTTAAAAGCTCGTGACTTGTTAGCCGATGTTGGTGACCTTCAGGCGGGTCAGCTTCTGGCGGTGACCCATGCGCTTGCGGTAACCGGACTTGTTCTTGTACTTAACGATCGAAATCTTCGGACCCTTGTCATCACGAACGATCTCGGCGGTAACCTTAGCGGAAATACCATCGGCAGACGTGGTGACGTCGTCACCGTCGACGAGCATGATCGGCTCAAGCTCGACCGTGTCGCCAGCTTCGCCTTCAATCCTGTTCGTAACCACGATAGATCCGACGGACACCTTCTCCTGGCGGCCGCCTGTCTTCACAATCGCGTAAACCACGTTCAG
>NZ_JBHWPL010000087.1:0-11880 GCF_043424875.1 Trueperella sp.
CACGTACGGGCGTGGCTGGGGCGACATCGGCTACAACTTCCTCGTTGACAAGTACGGAAATATCTTCGAGGGCCGCACGGGCTCGCTCGCGTCCCCGGATACGCAGATGCCGATCGGCGCGCATGCCGCACCGGGCAACACGGGCTCGGTTGGCGTATCCGTGATGGGTAACTACACCTCGAAGAATATTGAACCGGCAGCGCTGAACGGCGTCGTGAACGTTCTCGCGTGGCAGTTCGGCCGGGCTGGCGTGGACCCGCACGGCACCTTTTCCTACTACGATCGGGGCTGGCGCTCGATCGCGGCCATCAACGGGCACAAGGACATCTCCAACACCGCGTGCCCTGCCCGGATTTACCCCGAGCTCGGCAAGATCCGCGCGATGACGAAGGACCGGATCACGGCGGCCGCCATAACGCCCGGCCAGCCGGGGTCTCCGCCACCCGTGGCGACAGTCCCCTCGCAGATGGCGTTTAGCTACTCGGTCCAGTCGGGCCACGGCTGGCCGCCCGAGGGCGCGTGGGGCGTCGGCGACTTCGCGGAAAACGGGCACTCCGATCTCATCCTGCGCACCGCCGATGGCCGTCTCATGCTGTATGACGGCCGCGGCAACGATCGCTTCTGGGCCGGGCGCCAGATCGGGCACGGCTGGAACGGCATGGTCGAGCTGTTTACCGGCTTCGATTTCGACGGCGATGGCCACAACGACATCATTGGCCTACACAAGGACGCCAAGCTCTTCCTCTACTCTGGCCGCGGCGACGGCACCGTCCGGCCCGCGCGCCAGATCGGTCACGGCTGGCGCTTTGAGTACATGTTCGGCGTCCAGTCGGGGCCCAACAAGCAGCCTGCTTTCGTGGGTATCAAGCCGAATGGCGACATGTACATCTACCGCACGAACGGCGCCGGCAGTTTTAATGGCACCGTCCACTACCCCGGCGACTACTCGCATCTCGTCGGCGCAGTCAGCGTGGGCGATTGGAACGGCTCGGGATATACCGACGTCGTGACGATCGGACCGAAGGCTGAGCTATTCCTATACTCGGATATTACGGAGGGCGGCTTCGCTCAGCGCTCGCAGATCGATCAGCGCTGGGGAGCATTCACGCAGCTAGAAATGGCATACTCAACAGGCAACGAGCATCGCCTCTGGGCGATCCGAAATGACGGTAAGCTCTACACGTACGCGTGGGAATATCGCGGGAGTAAGTAAGCGACACGGTTGAGTCCGTGCCTCGCCCACGCGAGGATCCCCTTAACGTGAAAGGGCAAGGCATGAAACGAGTTGGGCAGCGCAGGTCTTTGATCGGCCTCATCGCAGTCCCGATACTGCTGCTCATGAGTCTCTTCGCCTGGGCGACCGTCGTCGCGCCCTACGGCGAGCCCGACTCGGATTACCACCTGTCCTCCATGTACTGCTCTCAGGGCTTTGAGGACGGGCTGTGTGAACCCGGAAAATCGGAGGGCTACCGGCTCGTGCGCGGGGATGGCGCACCGGAGATTTGTTACCGCAACGATCCCGACGTCGGGGCCGCCTGCATCGGCGAAGCCCTCGCCGATCACGAGCTCATCGAGACCGGCAACGGCAACTTCCGCGGCGCCTACCCGGACGTCTACTACACGGTTCAGCACTTCACCGTCGGCGACGACGCCGAGATCACCTTCCGTGACGCGCGGTTCCTCAACGCCACGCTCGTGACGCTCGGCCTTGGCCTGCTCACCGCCCTCATCCGTCCCGAACGGCGCCGTGCACTCTGGTACGCCGTCGCTGGTTCCCTCGTCCCGCTCGGCTTGTTTACGATCGCTTCGATCAACCCCTCCGCGTGGGCGATCTTCGGCCCGCTCTTTATCTTCGTCGCCGCCGCCTCGGTCTTTGAGGCAGAGGGTTGGCGGCGGTGGGCGCTTATCGCGCTGACCGTCGTCGCGCTCGTGGTTGTGGCTGGTACCCGCACAGACGCGGGTGCCTTCGGCCTGTTTGCCGCTCTGGCTGCGATCCTCGTTGCCGGCCACTTCTCGAAGCGCATGGTGCTCGCAATCGGAGTTCCTGCCTTGGTTGCACTCGCTGTGGTTGGCGCATTGATGGCTGGAACCGGTCGCTTCCGGGCGTACGCGAACCTGGGGCTCTTTACTGATTTCTTTGGGACTCTCGCCGGCCGCCCCGGCGAGGGACAGACTCGCAGCCAGATCATCCAAAATGCCCTCGAGGTGCCGCACATTTGGATGGGCGCATTTGGCACGTGGGACCTCGGCTGGTTCGACGTGCCCCTGCCCTACATCGTGCCCGCCTTTGGGATCGTTGCCTTCGGTGCCATCGTGTTCTTCGGGCTACGCAAGGTGAATTGGCGCGAAGCTATCGCGCTGATTGGCGTCGTGATCCTGCTGTTCCTTGTGCCCCTAATCGTGCTGTTTAGCCGGAACCAAATCGTTGGCGACTTCGTCCAGCCGCGCTACATCCTGCCGCTTCTGGCCTTGGGGCTGGGCATTCTGTTATGGCGTGGGACTGGCACGATGACTACGCTTCAGCGCTGGTTCCTCATTGGACTTCTTGCCACGTCGAACATGTTTGCCCTGCGCTCCACGATGAACCGGTACATCCTCGATTCCTCGGGTGGTCCGATGTGGTGGCCGTCGTGGGCGCCACCGTCCTCGCTCGTGTTCCTCGGCGGGACCCTCGCCTTCGCGGGCTTCCTTGTGGGAGTGTTCTATCTGTTTGAGCGCCCAGTGCTATCCGAGAGCTCAGTGCAAGCGCCTGCTCAGGGCGCGGAGGGCGCGCTTGCCGCGGGCGATGAGGACTCTCTCGTTGCGGAGGGAGAACTCGCCACGGACGCTGGAGGCGCTCCCGCCGCGGTCGATGAAGGCGTCGTTACTAGCGCCGATAGCGAACGTGAGGATCGGAACCTACCCGGCCGAGGTGCACTGGTAGTTCCCGGCCGCATCCTGCGCTAGCGCTGACTCACGCTCGATCCCGCCCATCTCTTTGGTCGGAGCCTGTGCATTCCTATCGCCGGAGTTTGCGCGCGACCTTGGCGGCGGTCTCGCGAAGACCATTCGTCTTCAGCGAGTGAACCCCTTTGACCGCCAACATGCGAGCGCGGATCACGGGCTCGGGCAGCCGAATCTGGCGGGAGGTATACGGCTCCACGCCCGCGCCCGGACTGTAGGGCTCATCATCAACCACCGGCTCGAACGTGGTGCCGGTGCGATGCCCATCGCGCTCCACCTGCAACCAGGCAGAGACAAGGATATCGAGGTAGCGAGCGCCCTGACGTTCAGGTGACAAATCGAGGATCACGGCGCGCTTGGCCTGCCGCCCCATCCGATCACGGAGCATCGGATCGTCAACAAGCTGGAGGATCGCGCGCACCCACTCATCTTCCCCCTTTGCCAACATGCCCGTCTCGCCGTCGACGATCGACTCGCGGAACGGCAGAGTCGGGCTGGCGATCGTCGGCGTCTCCACCAACGCGGCCTCGAGCCACTTAATCGCCGACTTCGCCTCATTAAAGATTGAACCCTCCGTCAACGGGGCAAGATTCACGTCAATATCGCGCAGCGCCGCGGGTAGCTCCCGCCAATCCATAAATGGCAGTCGCACAATTCGATCCGAGTACGCAGCCAGTACGTCCGTCGGCTCCACGAGGCCGCCAAGGCGCAACTCGACGTCTGGGCGCTCCGCCATGACCCTCGCGATGGCGGGCTCGATCGAGGCCCAATCGGCGTCGTGAGTTTGCGTCCCGGAGAAGAATCCCAGCCGCACCGGGCCCTCGGAGCGTGGGTTCGCGAGCGCTCTCTCGGACGCCTGCGCAAGGATCGTCCCCACCCCGTTGGCAAACGGCGAGGATGGCACGCCGATAAGCCGCATGGCCTCGGCCGAGATGGTCTCGGTCGAGCCCACGAAGTGGTCCACGTGTTCGAGGGTCGTGCGGTACCGCCGCACACCCCGGCTCCACAGCGCCCGCTCCTCCGGCGTTAGCGAGTTGAGATTGTCGAGCTGAGATTCGATCTCGGGCGCAAAAATGAGATCGTCCACGTCGCCGAGAATGGGGATCGTGCGCTCGGCCGTGCGAACGTCCTCGATCAGCTTGAGCACCTGAATGGTGGCGGGCACGCGGTAGAAGACCAGTGCGTCGGCATCAAGCGCCGCCTCGGGTAGGCGAGGGTCTTGGTAGTGCATGATCTGTGTGTGCACGCCCTGCGTGGCCAGCGCTTCAGCCGGCAGGTGGGCGCGGTACCGCGCCGGCGCTCCCTGAATTCCGATGGCGAATACGACCGTGCGAATAATCGACCTCACGCCTACTGCCAGCGGATCCGGATCAAACTCGCCCACCAGTAGCGCGCGGTACAGCTCTTCAACTTCTTCCACCTGCTGGCTCGTACTCACGCGCGGGGTTGCCGAGCCCTTCCCCACCATCGCCGACGCCACCGCGGGATCCGCGACTCGTTCAATCGCGCGCCGCAGATCATCGGCATCGCCGGACCGCACCACGAGCCCGTTGCGGCCCGGGGTAATCGCCTCTTCGGGCCCGATCGAATCCGTGGCGATCACCGCCATCCCGGCGTCCAATGCCTCGCGCGTGAGGATCGAATGCGATTCCCTAGCAATTGAGGGCAAGATCAGCACGTCGTGATCGGCAAGGATCTCAGCTAGCTCATCGCGTTCGTATCTCGGCTTCGCCGCGGCCCATTCTGGGAAACCCTCATCCGGGGTGTTGTACATGTCCAGCGTGGTTCCCGCCGGCATGTCCGCGCCCGCCACGGCCTCGCGCAACACCCGGTAGCCCTTCATTGCGGCGTCGCCGCCGGCGTACATGAAGCGCACCGGCCGAGCGAACGGTTCGCGCTCGGGTCCGCCATGATTATCGTGGCCGTCAATTCCATTTTCGTTAACACGCGTCTTGTGTGCGGGAACGCCGTTTGCGATGAGGACCTCGCGGGCGGAGGCGGACGGGAACAAGATGAGGTCAGCGGACTCGAGCCGGTCAGCGAGCCAGGCGTTACGCTTCTCTAGGCTCGGCCGGCCCTTCTCGCATTCGCACCCGCCAGCGGACACGACCGGCGAACACGGCTCGCCATTCGGGGGCACGAAGAACTGCCGCGCACACGCCCACCAATAATCATGCATCGTTACGACGGTGCGGATGCCGCGATTCTTCACTTCATCGAGCAGACCCGCTCCAAGCGTCTGGATCGAGTGGAAGTGCACGATATCGGGCTCAACCTCGTCGAGATACTCGCAAAACGCGGCCACCACACCCGGGTTGTCGATATTGCGCGGGTCATCCCACCCAAGAAAGTCGCCGTTACCGATCCAGCGAACAGGCACTCCGGCGTCGTCGGAATCACTCACCTGCAGGCTTTCGGCATCAAGCTTGCCAGCGAAGACGAACGTCTCATGGCCTCGTTCCCGAAGTCCGCGAGCGAACCGTTGAGGGATGAGTGCGCCGCCGGACACGAAGGCGGGTGGGTAGTGAGCAGATACCTGCAGGACCTTCATGGGGCAATGCTAACTCACGTACGATTGGCGCATGAGCCAAACGCCCGCAGAGAATCCTCAAGCCGAGATCGCCCGCCTACTCGATGAAATTCGGCTACGCGATTCCATCATTGAACGCCAGGCCGAGATCATTTCACAGGGCGATCACCGCCCCGGGCCCAAGCACGGAGACAGCACCTATACGAAGGCCGTGAACGCCGTGCGTCCGGTCGTGGACAAGCTGCCCCAGCCCGTCAAGGACGCCGCATACTCCGCCTCACATAAGCTTCGAGCCCTCACCGGCAACCAAGAAGGCGAGGCTCGCATGGAAGGCCGGCAAGTTTAGTGAAAAATGAGGCCTTTTCGACCAGAAATCGCCTCGAGTTGTCACCACATCACTAAACTTGCGGCGTTCACGCCGAGACTCCACCTCGGGAGACGCCTCCCTCAGCTCTCTCGGGCGAATTTAGCCCCGGCGCGCGACGTACCGGCGTACCTTGGCCGCCGTTTCGCGCAGGCCGGTCTCCCGCACCGCGCGCATGGCTTTGCGAGCAAGCATTCCAATCGAGTGCCCGCCACCGAGTGCCCCGCCTTCGCGCCGCCCGAGCGACCGATCAGCGGCCTCCCACGGATTCGCGCAGTAATTAACGAGCGCGGAAAGAGTGTTCTCCCAGCGGAAATCGGCAGCGACTTCCTCCACACGCCGGGCCACCGCCGCGCGGTCGTCATCATCGGCAAGTAACCGCACGAAAGCCTCGGCCATCGTGGAGGCATCCTCCATCGGCACCGAGGCGCCCAGGCCCTTGTCTTCGATCAGGTCGGCGAAGAAGTCGCCCTGCGTGGCCACCATCGGCAAACCCGCCCACAGGTAATCAAGCATGCGCGTGCGGAAGGAAAAATCGGTTTCGAGCCCGGGCAAGTGCGCGGAGACCCCGAGGTCGGCGTCGAGGAGGTAGTTGTGCCGTTCGGCGTAGTCCACCCAGTCCTCATTGAAGAACACGTGCGTGCCCGCGAGGTCGAGTTCGGAGGCAAGCGCGCGAGCGTCGCGAAGCATCTGCATTTCGGGCACGTCCGGGTTGGGGTGCTTCGCACCCATGAAGAACAGGCGGATGTTCGGCACGTGCTCGCGAGCGAGGTCCACCGCGCGAATAACCGTGAGCGGGTCGAACCAGTTGTAGACTCCCCCGCCCCAGATCACGATCTTGTCATCCGCTCCGATGCCGGGCACGGCATCGCGGATCGCGCTACGCGTGGCCACCGGCGCTTCAGCTGGCACCCCGAACGAGGCGACGTCGATGAGGCTGCGCAACTGCGGATCGGCCTCGTAGGTCAGCGGGTTGATGCGCCCGAGCGCCGCGAGGTGGCCCAGCCACATGTCGCGCTGCTTGCCCGACGCACACAGGAAAAAGTCCCCGCCCCGAATCTGGGCGTTGAGTTCGCGAACCGAGTGGTCGAGCGCGGCATGGCGCTCATCCATCGGGTGAAAGCGCTCCACCTGCAGGGATTCGATGTGGAACGGGTCGTACAGATCCACGACGAGCTTGAAGTCCGAGGTCGCAAGCCACGGGAACGTTTGTGCGAGGTAGCCCTGAATAATCACGATGTCGGGCGCGCCTAGCTTCTCCTGGAAGTTCGCCACCTCGACTTCCTCGAGGCTGAATCCATCGCCCTCGCGGGCAACTGAGCCGAACGAATACACGGACACGGCGTGGTCAGCGGCCAACAGGCTCGCCATTTCCCACACGCGAATCGCAGGGCCTGCCATCTTCTGCCCGAATGTATCCAGCGTGACGATCGCGATGTTCATCGGTTGTCTCCTTCGGTCTGGGTCGCATCGCTCCAGCCCGCGTCAAGTGCGAGGTAGCCGCCACTGGCCTTGAGCGCCCCGGACTTCACGGCGAATCCGTTGGCTTCGCGCAGGTAGTCGAACACGTGAGAGGTGGACTTATCCACGATCGAGGCGTCGATCATGAACAGGCCGGGCTGCAGGTTGAGGTTCTTGATGTTCAGATCCACCGTGCCCTGCCCGGAGATCTGGATGATCGGGAAGCCGAGGTCGCGCGTGTTGACTTCCCAGACGGTCGTGCCGTCGGAGGAGGCCAGCGAGAGTGCAAACACGGGCTGTGAGATCGGCTCGCTCGCGCTGTAGTGGAAGCGGAACGTCACCGGTGCGCCGGTGGGGATCGGGCCGTTCAGCGGCGCGCCATGTTCGTTGAGGATCTCGAGACGATCGACCTTTGCCTCGCCGGTTCCCCAGCGCACGGCTGCGCCATCGCCGAATTCGGCGCCGAACCGCGTGGAGTCCGCGTACTGGTCAAGCACGGTGTCGGCGTCGCCGATTTGCTCGAGCGCGCCGTTGTTGATCCAGGCGGCTTGGTCGGCCATCTGCTTGAGCTGCTGCATGGAGTGCGAGACGACGATGACGGTGCGGCCCTCGTCCTTGAGCTCCACGAATTTGCGCATGCATTTTTCTTGGAAGGCCGCGTCGCCGACGGCGAGCACCTCGTCTACGAGCAGGATGTCCGGCTCGGTGTGGATCGCCACGGAGAAGCCAAGGCGCACGTACATGCCTGACGAGTAGTTTTTCACCGGCTGATCGATGTGATCGGCGACGCCGGAGAACTCCAGAATCTCGTCGTAGCGAGAATCGATCTCCTCGCGGCTCATGCCGAGGATCGAGGCGTTGAGGTAGATGTTGTCGTGCCCCGAGAGCTCGGGGTGGAATCCCGAGCCGACCTCGAGCATGGCGGCGATCCGGCCGTGGCGCGTGATCGTTCCAGAGTTCGGTACGAGGATCTTCGCGATGCACTTGAGCAGCGTGGACTTACCGGATCCGTTATCGCCCACGAGCGCGAACGTCGAGCCCTTTGGCACATCGAACGAGATGCCCTTGAGTGCGTGGAAGTCCTCGGCCACGGACATCCGACCGCGCATAATCGCAGACTTGAGCGTGTTGTTGCGCTCGTGAAAGATCTTGAACGACTTGTGAACGTCGCGGATTTCAACTGCCGTCATTACAGCGCCTCCGCCAAGTAGTCTTGCCGCTTCGTGAAGAAACGCCAGCCGAGCAGGAACGTCACGAGCGAAATCGCGGCAACGATGCCGAAGGTGGACCAATCTGGCCAGCGCCCGTCATAGAGCAGGTTTCGGAAAATCGCCGCGAAGTGCACGAACGGATTGAGGTTGTAAATGTCGATAATCTCGATCGACCCCACGAGCGGGCCCACCGAGTCGGACACGTCCCGCACGTAGGTGACCGGGTACAGGATCGGACTCGCGTAGAAGCCGAGCTGGAAGGCGATCGTCATGAAGTGGAACGTGTCGCGAAAGTGCACGTTGGCGATCGCCACGAAGAACCCGAGTCCGGTGGCGAACATTGCGAGCAGGATGGTCGTCACGGCCACGAGCGGCACGTAGAGAAGGATGTTCGACCCCAAAATGAGGACCGCCACCGCAAGGATGATCAGTTCCCACATGTGCTGGTACAGCGCCGCGAACGTGTTGGACACGACGAGCACCCAGCGCGGGAAGTAGACCTTCTTGATGAGGTTTTCGCTCTCCGTCATCACCCGCATCGAGCCCGTCACAACGTTCGAGAAGAACGTCCACGGCAGCAACCCGCACATGAGCCAGATGACGAATAGATCGAGGCCCGAGGGATTGCCCGGCGGCACCTGGACGCGGATGACGATCGCGAACACGAAGCTGTAGATGAGCATGAGCGCCAACGGATTGGCAAGCGACCACAACTGGCCAAGGGCCGTACGCTTGTACTTGCCCTTGATCTCTCGTAGCGTCAAGTTGCGCAGGAGCTCTTTAGACTCGCGCAACTCCCCCAGGCTCGTCATAAAACCTTGCCTTAGTTGGCGTCTGCATCACCAATGACGAGGCGCGGCGTACCGTGCCAGAGTTCGGGATTCGTCACGCGGCGCCCATCGAAGAGCACCTTGATGCCCGGGAAGTCGGCCGGCGTGATGTCCTTGTATTCCGCGTGGTCGGCCTGGACAATGACGGCGTCGACGTCGGTGCCGATCTCGTAGGCGTCCCAGCCGAAGCCGGCAAGCTCCTCGTCCGTGTACATGGGATCGTGCACCGTGACCTTGGCGCCGCGCTCACGCAGGCCGTCAACGGTGGCGAAGATACCCGAGAACGCCGTCTCCTTCACGCCACCGCGGTAGGAGGCACCGAGCACGGCCACGCGCAGATCCTGGACCGAGCCGAGCAGGCCCTCGAGGCGATCGATGACGTAGTTGGGCATGCCGGCGTTGAACTGGCGAGCGGTGCGCACAATCGAGGCGTCCGGATCGGTGGACAGATACAGTCGCGGGTAGACCGGAATGCAGTGGCCGCCAACCGCGATGCCCGGGCGGTGAATGTGCGAGTAGGGCTGGGAGTTCGACGCGTCGATCACGCGCTGAACGTCAATGCCTTCCTTGTCCGCGTACGTGGCGAACTGATTGGCGAGGCCAATGTTGACGTCGCGGTAGGTGGTCTCGGCGAGCTTCGCCATCTCGGCGGCCTCAGCGGAGCCCATGTCCCACACGCCGTTAGGCTGCTTGAGATCGGGGCGATCGTCGAAGGTGAGCACGGCCTCGTAGAACTCGATGGCCTTCTTCGTACCTTCCTCGGACAGTCCGCCGACGAGCTTGGGGTACTTGCGCAGATCCTCGAACACGCGGCCGGTGAGTACGCGCTCCGGGGAGAACACGAGGTGGAAATCCTTGCCCTCTTCGAGACCGGAGATCTCTTCGATCATGGGCTTCCAGCGCCCGCGCGTGGTGCCCACCGGGAGCGTGGTCTCGTAGGCGATGAGGGTGTTCGGCGTCAGGTTTTCCGCCAGCGACGCCGTGGCGGCATCCATCCACTTAAAGTCCGGCTCCCACGTGGCGTCGTCGACGAACAGCGGGACGACGATCACGACGGCGTCCGCGTCCGGGATCGCCTCGGAGTAATCGGTGGTGGCGCGGAAGCGGCCCGCGGGAACGAGCTCCGAGAGCTTGTCCTGCAGTTGGGCTTCGCCCGGGAACGGTTCGGTGGCGTCATTGATGAGTCGAACGGTTTCTTCATTGACGTCCACACCGATGACGTCGTGGCCCGCGTCGGCGAACTGGACGGCCAGCGGAAGGCCGATCTTGCCCATGGCAACAACTGCAATACGCATGCATGCTCCTTAAATGAAAGTCTCGTCTAAGAATACTCCACGTTGCGCGCCAGACCTGTGAACTGTAATGCGATCGCACGTGAGATGGCGCTCGTTAGTCGAGTTCGTATCCCTCCATTGATGGGATTTCTCGCGGTAGCGGGTAAAAGCGCGCGTCGAGGTCCCACCAATCGGGCTCGCCGATGTGGCCGCAGGCATCGATGCGCCACAGCGTTCCGCCGTCGGTTTCGGCGATCTTTGTGAAGTCGCGAGACGTATCGACGCCGTACAGCCCCGGCCATGTCTCGGCTCGGTCTCGTTTTTGGTAGATGAGCGGATCGTCCTCGTAGTAGTAGCCGATGTTGTATTCGCTGAGGATGTTGCACACGTGCGGGTCAAAGTGGATGTCATGGAAGTGATCGCGCAAGTATCCGCCGTCGATATCCGCCCCGCGTCCGTTGACCTGCGGGAAGACGACGTTCGCGTGGCTGTAGGCCGGCGCGTAGCCGAGGCCCGTCGTCGCGTCGCCCACAATGACCGAGCCGGGTGGTACGAGGTCGTCAAGATCGCGAAGGAGTGCGATTTCCTCGCGGGAGTCGATGATTCGGTCCGGGCCGATGGCCGGGCGCGCATCGGGGTAGACGCTTCCCGCGCGGGTGACAACGCCTGCCGCGAGCGAGATGGCGACCACGCCCACGGCGAGTGCGTAGCGAGCGCCGCCCTCGCCGAGCCGCGCAGCTGCCCGATCCACGAGAAGGGCGATGATCACGGCCGTGAAGATCACCTGAACGGCCATGAGCCGCTTCGGGTCGTGATACCAAATCCCTGCAATGGCGGAGAAAAGATTGCCGTCCACGTATGCGCCCACGACGAGGAGCCACTGGGCGAACCAGGCGATGACGATCCACCGAGCGTCGGGCACTCGCCACGCGACACGCACGGCAACAACAAGTAACGCGATCACGGCGATGCCCGCGATGGCGCCGAGTCCGACGAGTGCGGGATTGATGCCTGAGAGGGTCTGTCCGAGTGTGTCGAGGCGTTCGCGGGTATCCCACGAACGCGGATGGGTGCGGTGCAAGAACGAGGCGACTCGGGGTTGGGTGAGCAAAATGGTAACGCCGATGAGGAACGCGACGAGGCCGCCGATGGCGATTCCTCGGACCCGGGGCACGTCGCTCTCGCGCACTGTGCGAACGACCGCGACGCCGCCCACGATCAGCACCGTGGGTAGCACCGGCCACAGGGTGGAGAAGACTGCTAGTCT
>NZ_JBHWPL010000088.1:0-14899 GCF_043424875.1 Trueperella sp.
TAGTAGCGCTACAACCCGATTTTCGATTTCTTTAGCCGCGACGACGAGAAGCCTGGCCCGAACGCGTGGACGTTCCGCACGGCCGACTACGTCTCTGTTGATGACGGCACCGGCTTGGTCCACATCGCGCCCTACGGTGAGGAGGATATGTTCGTCCTCGCTGACGCCGGCATCGAGGTGGTCGAAACCGTCGATCCCGCAGGCAAGTTCATGGCGAACACCCCCGACTATCAGGGCCTCAACGTGTTCGACGCGAACCGCCCAATCATCAACGACCTGCGTGACGGCTCTGGCTCGCAGTCCCGTATCGAGACGGACGTGCGCGCGGTTCTCGTACGCGAGCAGTCCTACGTGCACTCCTACCCACACTGCTGGCGCTGCCGCGAACCCCTCATCTACAAGCCCGTGACCTCGTGGTTCGTGGCCGTCACCGAATTCAAGGACCGCATGGTCGAGCTCAACGAGCAGATCACGTGGCAGCCCGAACACATCAAGGACGGCATCTTCGGCAACTGGCTCGAGGGCGCTCGCGATTGGTCAATTTCGCGGAACCGCTTCTGGGGCACGCCCATCCCCGTGTGGAAGTCCGATAACCCCGAGTACCCGCGCATCGACGTGTACGGATCATTCGAGGAGCTCGAGCGCGATTTCGGCCGCCTGCCCCGCAACCGCAAGGGCGAGCCGGATCTGCACCGCCCGTTCATCGACGAGCTGACCCGCCCGAACCCGGACGATCCGACAGGAAAGTCCGTCATGCGCCGCATCGACGACATCCTTGACGTATGGTTTGACTCCGGCTCGATGCCCTTCGCCCAAAAGCACTACCCGTTCGACAATCAGGAATGGTTCGATTCGCACTTCCCGGGCGACTTCATCGTGGAGTACATCGGGCAGACCCGCGGCTGGTTCTACGTTATGCACGTGCTGTCCACCGCGATCTTCGACAAGCCGGCCTTCACCTCGTGCATCTCGCACGGTATCGTGCTCGGCAATGACGGGCGCAAGGCGTCGAAGTCGCTGCGCAACTATCCGGATCCGATGGAGATGTACGACGTGTACGGATCGGACGCCGTGCGCTGGATGCTCATGAGCTCGCCGGTTCTGCGCGGCGGAAACCTTGTGGTCAACGAGGAGGGGATCCGCGAGGCGATGCGCCACGTGATCCTTCCGCTGTGGAACACCTGGTACTTCTTCGCGCTGTACGCCGGAACGGTCAACGATGGCAAGGGGTACGTTGCTTCGGCGATCGACGTGAACGACGCCGATGCGCTCGCTTCCCTCGACGTCATGGATCGCTACCTCCTCTCGCGCACGAAGCTCCTCGCGGATTCGGTTCGCGAGCATCTGGATGGCCTCGACATCCCGGCCGCGGCGGCCGAGATCCGCGCACATATCGATCTGCTGACGAACTGGTACGTTCGCACCTCGCGCGATCGCTTCTGGAACGAGGACAAGGCGGCGTTCGACACGCTGTACACCTCGCTCGAAACGCTCATGCGCATTTCCGCGACCCTGCTTCCATTGGTTGCCGAAGAGATCTGGCGTGGCCTGACGGGCGAGCGCTCGGTTCACCTGACCGATTGGCCGATCTGGCCGGATCAGGTGGTGGACGAGGATCTCGTGCAGATCATGGACGAGGTTCGCGACGTCGTCTCGCACGCCCACTCGCTGCGCAAGGCGAACAATCTGCGCGTGCGCCAGCCGCTGCGCGCCCTGACCGTGGTCACGGACCTCGACCTTGGGCGCTTCGCCGATCTCATCGCCTCCGAGGTCAACGTCAAGGAGGTGCGCATCCAGACGGCCGAAGAGTCCGGCCTCGAGGTGCGCAAGGAGCTCGCCGTGTTGCCGCGCGAACTCGATCCGCAGGTTCGCCGCCACACGTCGGCTCTGTTCAAGGCTGCCCGCGAGGGTAACTGGGAGCGCGTTGATGGCGGTGTGCTCATGAAGACCGACCCAGAGATCGTGCTTCTGGAGGGCCAGTTTGAGGCGACGACGGCCGTGGAGGCCGACGAGGGCTCCGTGGCTGACGTGCTGAATTCCGGCGCGTTCGTGGTGCTCGACACCGTGCTGGACGCCGAGCTCGAAGCGGAGGGCTACGCCCGCGACGTGATTCGCGCCGTGCAAGATCAGCGCAAGGCCGATGATCTTCACGTGGCCGACCGCATCCGCCTCTCGCTTCGCGTCCCCGACGAGAAGCTGACAGCCGTGGAGTCGAATATCGAGATGATCGCCGCCGAAACCCTCGCTCTCGACACGAGCGTTGAGGGTGGCGCTACCGGCATCGAGGCGACCGTGGAGAAGATCGCGTGAATGAACTGACAGGCTCGCCCGAATTCGACGACGACGAGCAGGAACTTTCGCCCGAGGAACTGGCCGAACAGGCGAAGTCTGAGGAGCTGCAGGCCGCCCTTGAGACCCTGCTCAGGTCCCCGCTCGTCGTGGGGCCGGACCCGAGCGTCGTCGACGATTTGCTCGGTACGGAATCGGAAGTCAAGGAACGCGAACCCATCGATGAGCTCGCCGAGCAGGCCGAGCTCGACCGCCAGGTCGCGCAGATTTACGCGAAAATTCAAGAGCGCGCGCCTGAGCACAAGGTTCAGCCATCCACGCAGCGCGTGGTCGATTGCCTCGACATGATGGGCAATCCGCAGCGGCAGTACCGCGCCGTGCACATCACCGGCACGAACGGCAAGACGTCCGTGGCGCGGATGGTCGAGGCGCTTCTGCGCGAGCGCGGGCTGCGCACTGGCCGGTTCACGTCTCCGCACCTGAACTCGGTGCGCGAGCGGATCTCCATTGACGGGCACGCGATCTCGCCAGCCGGGTTCATCCAGGCCTGGGAGGACGTCGCACCCTTCGTTGAGATGGTTGACGCGCAGTCGGCAGCCAATGGCGGGCCGCGCATGAGCTTCTTCGAGGTGTTTACCGTCATGGCGTTTGCCGCGTTTGCGGACGCTCCGGTGGACGTCGCCGTCGTCGAAGTGGGCATGGGCGGGCAGTGGGACGCGACGAACGTCATTGACGCGGACGTCGCCGTTCTCATGACCGTGGCGCACGACCACGAAAAGTGGCTTGGCTCGGAACTGACCGATATCGCGCGCGAAAAGGTTGGCATCCTCAGCCCGGGCGCAACGCTCGTGAGCGCCACACAAGAGCCCGAGGTGGAGGCCCTCGTTCGCGAGGCCGTGGCGAGGAATCGCGCCACCTACGTGCGTTATGGCGACCGCCTCGAGGTTCTCGATCGCGAGGGCGCCGTAGGCGGGCAGATGATCTCGGTCCGCACGCCCTCGGCTGTCTACGAGGACGTGCCGCTGGCGATGTATGGCAAGTATCAGGCCGAGAACGCGGCAATTGCGATCGCGGCCGTCGAGGCGCTGTTTGGCGGGGGAGCGTGGAGCGGCGACGTCGTCGAGCACGCGCTCATGGCCACCGTGTCGCCTGGCCGCATGGAGGTCATCAAGAACTCGCCGCTCGTTATCGCCGACGCCGCACACAATCCAGCTGGCGCCGAGGCGACCATCGAGGCTCTCGAGGAGTCCTTCCCGGGCACGCGCGTGCTCGTGTTCTCGGCGATGGCCGACAAGGACGTGGATGGCCTGCTCTCCGTGCTCGAACCGCACTTCCATTCGGTCGTGGTCACGCAGATGAACACCGAGCGTGCGATGCCCATCGACGAGATCGCTGAGATCGCGCGAGACGTGTTTGGCGATGACCGCGTGGCTTACGAGCCGAACGTGGACGCGGCGATCGTGTTCGCCGCCGACGTGGCAGAGAGCGTCAATCCCGAAGAGGTCACCACACCCTCCGTTGTGGTGATGGGCTCTGTCATCTTGGCCGCCGAAGCGCGCGCCGTCATGGGCCGCCCCAAACCCGACCAGGCTTAGCACTCACAGTGGCTGAGGCTGTGCAGCGGCCTACTCGCCGCTGCGATCGGCCTCGCCCTCGCGATCGGCGTCGCCGTCGCCGACTGTGAAGCGGCGGAACTGCGGGAAAACAACCGCGCAGGCCGCCATGCCGATGAGGACGAGCACGCCGCCACCCCACGTGGTGGCCGCGGGCCCGATAAATTCGCTTGCTCCGCCGTGGAGGAAATCCGCGATGCGTGGGCCACCTGCCACGACGACGATGAACACACCCTGCAAGCGGCCGCGCACATGATCGTTGGTTTCGCCGAGCAAAATGGACTGTCGGAAGGCTGCGGAGCTCATATCGGAGGCGCCGCCGACGGCCAGCGCGGTGACGGCGGCGACCAGCATGATCACGCGAGCCTGCGGCGCGAACTCGAAGGCGATGCCGGCGGCAACCATGGCCGCACCCCACGCAGAAATCGCCACGAGAACCGCCAATCCGTAGCGCCGCACCCGCGAGATCCATCCGCCGAGCACCCCGCCGAGCACCGCCCCGATCGGCATGCCGGCATATAGGAGCGCGAATTCGATCCCGCCTTCGGGGTTCCCGCCGAACACCGTGTGCGCGACCTCGGGGAACACGGCGCGGGGCATGCCGAAGATCATGGCGATGAGGTCGACGATGAAGCTGACCATGACGATGTGGTGCATGCCCAGATACTGCAGGCCCTCAAGGACGGATCTGAGCCCCGGCGTCGTGGTGGCGCGGCCCGGCGCGGGAAGCGAGGGGAGCTTGTAGACCGCATACAGCGTGGCGAACAGCGTGATCGTGTCGATGAGATAGAGGGCAGAGTAACCGAGCACAGGGATGAGCGCGCCGCCCACAAGTGGGCCTGCGATGGCTCCGGCAGACATGACGGTCATGTTCAGCGCGTTGGCGGCCGGTAGCTGAGAAAGCGGCACGATCTGCGGCAGGATCGCGGTTCGGGCGGGCTGGTTCACCGCGAAAAACGCCTGTTGAACTGAGAAGATCGTCAGCAGGAGCCAGACGTTTCGAAGGTCCATTGCCGCCTGCACCCAGAACAGCGCTGAGGTGATGATGATGCCAAGGGTTGTGATTTCGAGGAGTTTTTGCCGGTCGAAGTGATCGGCAAGCGCGCCGCCCCACAGCCCGAAAATGACGAGCGGCACGAGGCCGAAGAGGCCTGCGACGCCGACCATTCCCGACGATCCCGTGATGTCGTAAATCTGGGCGGGCACGGCCACGACGGTGAGCTGAGCGCCGATGACCGTGGCGATATTTGCCAGCCAGAGCCGCCGAAAGTGGGGGCTTTTCAAGGGACGCGTGTCTGCAAACAATCCCCGCAATGCTTTCCAGATGGCCCTCACCTCGATCTTCCTCGAGTCATCGTACGCCCGCCCTCATCCCAATGCACCGCCGAATTGTCCAGCGAGCAACAAAAGAGGGCGCCCAGACCTTACGATGGACTCATGAGTGAACAGACATTGATTCTTGTAAAGCCCGACGGCGTCAAGCGCGGTCTCGTGGGCGAAATCCTGCGCCGGATCGAGGCGAAGGGCTACCGCATCGAGCGCATGCGGATGCTCACCGCCACCGATGAGCTGCTTGCCAAGCACTATCACGAGCACACGGAAAAGCCGTTCTACACGGGCATGACGGACTACATGAAGTCCGGCCCGATCGTGGCTGCCGTGATTGAAGGTACGCGCGTCATTGAAGGCGTGCGTTCGCTGTCCGGTGCCACCGAGCCCACCGCGGCTGCCCCGGGAACGATCCGCGGCGACCTCGGCCGTGACTGGGGAACCGGCGAGATCGAGAACCTCATTCATTCCTCTGACGGCGAGGAATCGGCCGCACTCGAGATCTCCGTGTGGTTCGACTAGGGCAGAGCGATGAAGGATTGGGTTATCGCGTGGTTGACGCGCACCCGCGAGCTCATCACCGATAACCGGGAGTTACTCAACGAACTCGATCGCGAGATCGGCGACGGCGACCACGGCGAAGGACTCGACCACGCGTTTTCCCTGATCAAACTTGATGGCGACTACGCCTCGGGCGCCGATGCCCTGCGTCAGGTCGCGCTCGGGTTGCGGATGAATCTGCCCGGCGCCGGTGGCGAGATCCTTGCCGGGTCCTACCAGCGCATGGCAGACGTCCTCGCGCTCGCGGATGACATGCTGGCCGACGACTATCCGGACGTCGTGCCCGTGTCGAGCATCGGTGAGGGAGCGGCGAGCATCGTGGCGGCCATGATTGAAGCCGGCCGCGACGCGGCTCAGGATCTTGGCCAGGCAGCCGAAGGCGACAAGACGTTTGTGGACGCGTGGGCGCCGGCTGCCCGCGAGGCCAGAGCGAGCGCCGACGACGGCGGGTCGGTAGCCGACGTTCTGGCGGCGGCGAGCGAGGCGGCTCGGGAGGGCTGCGAGGCGACTGTTAACATGGTGGCCAACAAGGGGCGCGCGGCGTTTTTGGGTAAGAAATCCGCGGGGCACATGGACCCGGGCGCGAAGTCGGTCTCCCTCATCATTGAGGCCGCGGCCGGCGCGGCTCGTCACTAGGTGTTTCCAGCGCGGTATTTCGCCGGTTTACGGTTAAACTGGCTCCGTGCATCTGAAAACCTTGACCCTGCGTGGCTTTAAGTCATTCGCGACGGCGACCACGCTGAGTTTCGAACCGGGCATTAACTGCGTTGTGGGGCCAAACGGCTCTGGAAAATCTAACGTTGTTGATGCCCTCGCGTGGGTTATGGGTGAGCAGGGTGCAAAGAACCTGCGCGGCGGCGCGATGGCGGACGTCATCTTCGCGGGAACGGCGAAGCGACCGGCGCTCGGACGCGCCGAGGTGACGCTCACGATCGACAACACCGATGGCGCGCTGCCGATTGACTATTCGGAAGTCACCATTTCACGCACCCTGTTCCGCACGGGCGGGTCCGAATACGCCATCAACGGCACGGCGTGCCGCTTGCTCGACATTCAAGAGCTGCTCTCGGATACTGGCATGGGCCGGGAAATGCACGTAATCATCGGCCAGGGCAAACTCGATGAGGTCCTGACGGCCTCGCCTGAAGACCGGCGCGGATTCATCGAAGAGGCTGCCGGCGTGCTCAAGCATCGGCGCCGCAAGGAAAAGGCTCTGCGCAAGCTCGATTCGATGCAGGGCAACCTCACGCGCATTGAGGATCTGACGGCCGAGCTGCGCCGTCAGCTGGGTCCGCTCGCGCGCCAGGCGGCAACTGCGCGGCGCGCCCAGGTCATTCAGGCCGAGGTGTTCGACGCGCGCGCTCGTATTCTGGCCGATGATCTCGCTCAGGCACAGGCCCGCGTCCAAGCCCAGACCGTGGATGAAAAGAAGTTTCAGGCCCAGCGCGAGGAGCTGGAAGGCAGGATCTCGGCGGCGCGCGCGGAGGTCGCCCGCCTCCAAGATGAAGCCGATGCCGCCAGCCCGCAGATCGCTGCGTTCACCGAAAACTGGCAGCGGCTCGGATCGCTCGTTGAGCGCTTCCGCGGACTTGCCCAGCTCGCCTCGGAGCGTCAGCGTTCGCTCCTGCAAGGATCGCCGAAGGTTCACCGCGGCGAGTCGCCGGAATCGCTTCGCGAACGGGCCGCGCAGGCCCGCGAAGAAGAAGACGCGCTGGCCAAAGAAGTCCGCGACGCCGAGGACGCACTTCGCGATGTTATCTCCCGCCGTGAAAAGGCCGAGGCGCACGAAGCAGATATCGATCAGCAGCTGACGGCGATTAATCGATCGCTGGCCGATCGCCGCGAGACGGCCGCCCGGCTGTCCGGCAAGATTTCCACTGCCACCTCGCGCATCGAGGCGCTGACCAGCGAGCACGAGCGCGTCATGTCAGCCGTTACGGACGCGCAGCAGCGTGCCGCGGAGGCCGAGGCGCAGGTCATTGAACTCGAGCAGCAGGCGGTGGCCCATTCGGATGGCGATGATTCGCTGTCCATCGCCCACGAGGAAGCCGCCCGCGAGCAACAAGCTGCCCGGGACGCCGTCGAGGCCACCCGCCAAGCGCTCGTCGACGCGCAGGCGAGCGTGGTCGAGTGGCGAACGAAGGCCGACACGCTCGAGCTGTCACTGGCGCCGGAGGACGCCACGGCGTGGCTCATCAACGACCACCGCTCGGGGGTCAGCGGGCTCGTGCGCGATGCGGTGAAGATTTCCGGCGGCTGGGAAGCTGCCGCCGAGGCTGCGCTTTCCGGCGTCGCCGAAGGTGCCATCGTTGCGAATATTGACGCGGCCGTCGATGCCCTGCGTGCGGCCCGAGCCGCCGACGCCGGCCACGTCGAACTCCTCATTGAGGGCGCCGATTCCAGCCAAGATCGCGACGACGCCGCGCGCGCAGCACTCGAGGCATCCGGGCTCGCGAGCGATCAGGCTCGCCTGGCCGCCGACGTCATCGAGGGGCGAAGCGCCTCGGCACGCGCCCTGCGCTCGCTTGTATCGGGCACGGTCCTATGCGTCGACCTCGCAGCGGCCAAGCAATTGCTCGACGCCGGGGCGCCGTCGGTGGCAACCATGGCCGGCGACGTCCTGTCGGGCACACATGCGTGGGGAGGCGAGGCACAGGCCGCCGCAATCCTGGCGCGTCAGGCCACCTACGACGACGCCCGCGCTCAGGCTGCTCAAGCGCAGGAACGCGTGGGCGAGGCAGAGATCGATCTCGACAACGCTCGCACGAAGGCGGAGGCAGCCGACGAGGAGTTCTCGCAGGTGGCAGCCAAGCTCACCGCCCGTGATTCGCAGCTGGCCGCGGTGACCGCGCAGCTTGGCGTCCTGCGTCAATCGGTGGCGGCCGCGCGGTCGGATGTCGATCGCAATACCGAGCGGGCCGAGCGCATCGACGCCGAGCTCGAGTCCCGCAGGGGCGAGCTGGAGTCGCTGACGCAGCAGCAGGACGAGCTCGATGCTGAACCTGAAGACTATGCCGCGAGGTCGGCGTCGTTGACGGGTGAACGCGACGCGGCACACAAGGCAACCGTCGGTTTGCGCTCGGACGAAACCGAAGCACGCCTGAAGCTTCGCACGCGAGAGGAGAGGCTGCGCGCGTCGTCGGGCCGCTCGGAAGCGCTCGAGAACCAGGCCAAGGCGGTCGAGGCGCGCATCGCCCAGGAAGAGCGGCAGGCGGCACGGCGTGCCGAGGCGGCGTTGATGGCGGAGGGCGTGTCCAACGACGCGCATGCGGCGCTCGTCGCAACTCAGGAATTGCTGACCGCGGTGACGGTGGAGCGCGAGGAGGCCGAGGCCCAGCGTTCGACCCGCGAAACCGAATTGTCGGCGGCGCGCCGTCACTACGAGCGCCTGCAGTCCGAGGAACGCGAGCTCGACGATCTCGCCCACCGCCAGGAACTCGCGCTCGCCGAGCAGCGCCTGCGCTACGACCAGCTCGCCGCGCGCGCGATCGATGATCTTGGCATGAGTGCCGACGTGCTCGTCAATGAGTTCGGCCCGCACCTGATGATTACGCAGAACGTCGTAGAGGGGGATCCGCCCAAGCCCGACGTCCCGTTCGTGCGCGAGGAACAGGAAAAGCGGCTTGCGAAGGCCGAACGCGACCTGGCGCGCCTCGGCCGGATTAATCCTCTCGCGCTCGAGGAGCACGCGGCCCTCGAGGAACGTCAGCGCTACCTGACCGAGCAGCTGGAGGACCTGCGCCGATCGCGCTCGGACCTGCTCGGAATCGTGAAAGACATCGATGAGCGCGTGGAAGAGGTCATGACGAGCGCGCTTGAGGACGTGGCGCGCGAATTTGAGGCGACGTTTGAGCGGCTGTTCCCCGGCGGCAAGGGCAACCTCGTGCTGACCGATCCGCAGGACGTGCTGAGCACGGGAGTCGACATCGAAGCGCGCCCGCCCGGCAAACGCATCAAGAGACTGTCGCTGCTGTCTGGCGGCGAGCGATCGCTGACGGCCGTGGCGTTCCTCGTGGCAATCTTCAAGGCACGCCCCTCGCCGTTCTACGTCATGGACGAGGTCGAGGCAGCGCTGGATGACACGAACCTCTCGCGTCTGCTTGGCCTGTTTAAAGAACTGCAGGATAACTCCCAGCTCCTGATCATCACCCATCAAAAGCGCACGATGGAGATCGCAGACGCGCTCTATGGCGTGGCGATGCGCGAGGACGGGGTGACGACAGTCATTTCTCAGCGGGTCAAAGAGCTCGCGACGTAGCGCGGCACCCACCCGTCCCACGGTATGTCCTGACGGTGTGACGGAGGTCGTGTCCGAACTGTGACCAAATCACGGAGTGCCACAGATGATTTCTGCGCGGTATTCCGTTAGAAATGAAGTGTGATCTCATCTGTCTTGCTCGTTGTTGCCGTCGGCGCTGCCATTGGTGGCGGCGTCCGCGTGCTCAAGTCCAACGAGTCCGGCGCGGCAAAGGGCCGCGAGTGGCTTGAAGAATCCGTGACGGCCTGGCGCTCGAAGGAGCTTGATCCCAAGCAATTCGACGTCTACCACGAGGATCTTGAGCTCGGTGATCTGTTTTCGCAGTTCGAGCACGACGACGGCGATCCCTACTATTCGCCCGACGGCATCGAGGAGCGTCTGACTCAGGTCACGGGCTCCAACGTGCCGAAGATGATTGTGGATTCGACTGAACTTGCCGCGTTGCGGGCGATCGAGGCTGCCAAGAAGGCCAGCGCCAAGCGCGAGGCCGAAGCGGCTGAGAAGGCTGACGGTTCGCCGTCGACGACCGACAAGATTGTCGCTAAGGCACTCGCCGCGAAGGATCTCGCTGTGCAGGGTGGGAAGTCCGCCGTCACTGGGGCAACCAACCTTGGCAAGCGCGCTGTGGGCGCGGTGCAATCCGTGCGAAAGCCAAAGAAGGCCCGGACATCTCGCGCCTCATCGGCTGACGATCGCTCGAAGCAACAGCGCCAAGCGCCGGCTCGTCCGCGCAAGGCGGCAGCGAAAAGGGCGCCGAAGCCGACCGCCAATAGAGCTCCGAAGAGAGCGCCGAGGCGGGCACCGTCCGCCGACACCCCACAGGCTCGGCAAACCAGGTGGCCATCTGGAGCGCCCAAGCTCGCGAAGGGCGAGGACCCAGACCAGCGCGCCTCGGCCTGAATGTGACGGGTGAGCTTCTTAGCTAACAGGCTGAAAACTTTGGTAATCGTGCGAAGGTACGGGAAACTAGAGACGTGAACACTACAGATATCTTGATCATTGTTGTTGGCGTTCTTGCGGTGCTGGCGCTTGGCGCGGGACTCATCGCCCGCTATCGTCGCTCATCCGCCCAGGAACTGCCTTGGGAAAAGCGCGAGCAGATCGAGGCCGAGGAGCCCGGCTCAACCACGGCTATCGATGACGCAGACGCGCTCGCCATCGAAGAAAAGACCCGGCCCGGCTTGGAATCGGCTCCGGCTGATCCGGATGCCACCACGGCCACCGAAATTGAGGCGCCCGAGCCTGTCGGCTCGCGCATGGAGCGCTTGCGCGGTCGGCTCGCCTCCGGCGGCGCCCTTGGCCGCACGCTGCTGTCGATCCTCTCGCGCGGCGATCTGTCCGAGACCGATTGGGAAGAACTCGAAGAAACCCTGCTGGTGGCCGATGTCGGTCTGGATGCCACGACCGAACTCATGGACACCCTTCGCACCGAGACGAAGGTGCGTAGCACGACCGATCCGGAGGTCGTCCGCGAGATTTTGCGCGAGGAACTCATCAAGCTCGTCGATCCCTCGATGGACCGCAGCCTCGACGTCGAGCCCGGAACGGGGGACGACGGACACAAGCACCCGGCCACGATCCTCATGGTGGGCGTGAACGGCACTGGAAAGACGACGACGGTGGGCAAGCTCGCCCGCCTGCTCGTGGCCGAGGGCAAGAGCGTCCTCCTTGGAGCTGCTGACACGTTCCGCGCCGCCGCTGCCGATCAGCTTGGCACGTGGGGCGAGCGCGTTGGCGTGGAGGTCGTGCGCTCCGAACGCGAGGGCGCCGATCCCGCATCCGTGGCCTTCGAAACCGTCAAGGTCGGACGCGAGGAGGAGATCGACGTCGTGATTGTTGACACGGCAGGCCGCCTCCAGAACAAGTCCGGACTCATGGACGAACTGGGTAAGATCAAGCGCGTCATGGAGCGCGAGGCTCCCATGCGCGAGGTGCTCCTCGTCCTTGACGCAACGACCGGCCAAAACGGCATGCGCCAGGCTCAGGTCTTCGCCGAGGTCGCGGGTATCACGGGCATCGTGCTGACCAAGCTCGATGGCACCGCGAAGGGCGGCATCGTGATCTCGGTGCAGCGTGAACTGGGCGTTCCCGTCAAGTTTGTTGGACTTGGGGAGGGCGCCGACGACTTCGCGCCGTTCGTTCCCGAAGACTTCGTCGATTCGCTTCTGTCCTAGTTCGTGTGCGCTATCCGCCGAGCCGCGTCCGCTGAGGTGGAGGCGGCTCATGGCGTAGACTTGGCGCCAGTTCGTTCCCTATTAGAGGTCAAGCATGTTTAATTCGCTCTCAGATCGGATCACCGGTTCACTTCGGAACCTGCGCAAGGCGGGTCGCCTGTCGGAAAAGGACGTCGAGGCAGTCATTAGTGACATTCGGCGCGCTCTTCTTGACGCCGACGTCGCCCTGCCGGTTGTTCGTCAGTTCACGGCTTCCGTCCGGGAAAAGGCTGTAGGCGCGGTTGCTTCGCAGGCACTGAATCCGGCCCAGCAGGTCGTCAAGATCGTCAACGATGAGCTGATCGAGGTTCTAGGTGGCGAGACGCGCGAGCTGAATTGGGCGACCAAGCCGCCCACAGTCATCATGCTCGCCGGCCTCCAGGGTGCTGGTAAGACGACGCTCGCGGGTAAGCTCGGCCGCTGGCTGCGCGAAAATGGCCACCGGCCGCTTCTCGTCGCCTCGGATCTTCAGCGTCCAAACGCCGTTCAGCAGCTTCAGGTTGTGGGCGAGCAGGCGGGCGTTCACGTGTGGGCACCCGAGCCGGGTAACGGTGTGGGCGATCCCGTCGACGTGGCCCGCTCATCGATCCAGCACGCCAAGGAAAATACGTACGACGTCGTCGTGGTCGATACCGCCGGACGTCTCGGCGTTGACGAAGAGATGATGGAGCAGGCGCGCAACATTCGTGACGCCGTCAATCCTGACGAGATCCTGTTCGTGCTCGATGCCATGGTTGGTCAGGACGCGGTCAACACCTCGGTGGCCTTCCGGGACGGCGTCGGCTTTACGGGCGTTGTGCTCTCCAAACTCGACGGCGATGCGCGCGGTGGCGCCGCCCTGTCCGTTCGTGGCGTGACGGGTCAGCCGGTGCTCTTCGCCTCGACGGGCGAGAAGCTGGACGCCTTCGAGCGTTTCCATCCAGATCGCATGGCCTCGCGCATCCTCGACATGGGCGACATCCTCACCCTCATCGAGCAGGCGGAGAAGACCTGGTCCGAGGAGCAGGCCGAGGATCTCGCGTCGAAGATGGTCGAGGGTGATTTCACGCTCGATGACTTCCTCGACCAGCTCAACCAGATCCGCAAGATGGGCTCCATGAAGAAGATCATGGGCATGCTCCCGGGCATGGGGCAGTACCGCGACGCGCTTGAAGAATTCGACGAGCGCGAGGTCGATCGTCAGGAGGCCATCGTCAAGTCGATGACCCCCGCCGAACGTGCCGACACCAAGATTTTGAACGGCTCACGCCGCATGCGTATTGCCAACGGTTCGGGAACCACCGTAACCGAGGTCAACCAGCTCGTGGATCGCTTCGAGGACGCCAAGAAGGTGATGACCCAGATGAGCCGCGGTGGCGGAGTTCCGGGCATGCCGAACATGCCAGGGATGCCGGGCATGGGCGGTGGCTACACCAAGAAGCAGCCGAAGCGGAAGAAGAATCGCTCGGGTGGCAAGAAGGGCCGCTCTGGAAATCCTGCCAAGAGGCGCCAGCAGGAGCTCGCCGCCAAGCGCGAACGCGAGCAGGCAACAAAGGGCTCGGCATTCGGCCAGCCCACGCAGGGCGAACAGCCTGAGGTCAATCTCGATGACCTTGCCAAATTCCTCAAGTAGGGCAGGTCTATGACTATCCATTTGACCGGAACGCTACGCGGAACCGACGTTGAGGAAGCCTGGATTGTTGACGGGCGCATCACGAAGGAGCGCCCGCACGAGGCGGGTATTGCAGATAGCGTCTCGGGCTTCATTTATCCTGGCCTGCTCGACGTACATACCCATCCCGGCCTACGTCGCACGCCCGAGCCCCTATCGATTGACGAGATGCGACGCCGGCTCGAGATTCTCGCAAATGTCGGTGTCACGGCTGTGCGCGATGCAGGCGGCCAGCACGATGCGAACGAAGCGCGAATCGAGGGACTCCCGCGGGTGTTGCACTGCGGGCAGCACATCGGGCAATACAAGCGGTACGAACGTTATCTAGCAACGGAGACCGAGCCGGCGAACCTGCCCGAGGAGGCGTTGAGGCAGCTGTCGGTGAGCGGCGGCTGGATCAAAATCGTGGGGGATTGGATCGATCGAGAGGTCGGCGATCTCACGCCGCTGTGGCCTCGCGAGGCGCTCGTAGACGCCGTCGCCGCCGTACACGCGGAAGGCGGCAAAGTCACCGTCCACACCTTTGCGCGCGAGACGGTCGATGATCTGCTGGACGCCGGTGTGGACGGCATCGAACACGGCACGGGAATGACCCGCGATCACCTGCTCGAGGCCGCGAGCCGAGGAATCCTCATCACTCCGACTGTGCATCAGATTCGTCGATTCCCGGAATTTGCCGAGGCGGCGGCGAAGTATCCCGTCTATCAGGAGCGGATGCGGGGCATGGACGCGGTGCGGCGCGAACACCTAGCGCTCATGGTGGAGACCGGAACGCACTTCCTCATGGGCTCCGACACGGCAGAGAATGTGGGCGAGGTGAACCTGACCGACGAGCTCATCGACGCCGTGGATGACGGGATGCCCGCGCAGATCGTCATGGCCGCCGCGTCATTTGCTGGCCGGGAACGCCTTGGGCTGCCAACCTGGCACGACGGCGCGCCCGCCGATTTCGTGGTTTACTCCGAGGATCCGGAGATCAAAGTAT
>NZ_JBHWPL010000089.1:0-9036 GCF_043424875.1 Trueperella sp.
GCGGGTCACGTACGCTTTGGCGACGCCGACCACGCGGTCGATCCGGCGCGGGCCGACGCCCGATCCGGTGCAGGCGCCCGCGGCCGTGGCCGAGGATGAGGTGACGAACGGGTAGGTGCCGTGGTCGATGTCGAGCATGACGGCCTGGCCGCCCTCGAACACCACGGTCTGGCCCTCGTCAAGCGCGTGGTTCAACGTGGCGGAGACGTTGATGACCATCGGCGCCACGCGATCGGCGTACGACAGGAGCTCGTTCGTCACCTCGTCGACGTCGAAGGGCTCCTCGCCGTGAAGGTGCTCGAGTTCGCCGTTCTTATGGTGCAGCGCCCCCTCCACCTTCTGGCGCAGGATGGACGGATCGAACAGGTCCTGAATGCGCAGGCCGATGCGGTTCATCTTGTCCGCATACGTGGGGCCGATACCGCGGCCGGTGGTGCCGATCTTGCGCTTGCCGAGCAGCCGTTCATTCGCCGAATCCAGCTTCTTATTATACGGCGGAATGATGTGCGCCGAGGCGGACACGCGCAGGAGCGAGGTGTCCACGCCGCGCGACTCGAGCTCGGCGATCTCCTGGAAGAGAACTTCAAGGTCGACCACCACGCCGTTGCCAATCACGGCCGTGCAGCCGGGCGTGAGGATGCCCGCGGGCAGCAGGTGCAGTGCGAAGGATTCATCGCCGACGACGACGGTGTGGCCGGCGTTGTTTCCTCCGTTGTACTTCACGACGTAGTCGACTTCGGTGCCAAGCTGATCAGATGCTTTGCCTTTTCCTTCGTCTCCCCATTGGGCGCCGACGATGACGATTGCTGGCATGGCTCATTCCTTAGGTATTGATTGCTCGCGGGGGTGTCCGGCAAGCCGGGTCAAGTGTATTCCCGTGTCGAAATGTGGGCAATTGTTTCTTACGTTTCGAGAGGATTGTCTTTGCATGATGGTCGAGGGGTGTGCTCTGGTGATCGCGCGCATCCGCCCGGCGAATGAGTTTTAGCCCGGTGCGCGACGCGTTCTGACTGCTAGATTAAGGGGCATCACCGCAACCAAAGGAGCGCCCGCATGATGGACCCCGTACGCACCACCGCCCACGTCGCCGCCCAGACGGGCAACGCGATCGCCTATTACGCACTCCCGGATGTGGTGCGCTTGAGCGCACTGCGCAAGATCCTGCGGTTAGGCATTCTCGGCGCGGGAATCTACAACGAGTACAGGATCCGCCCCACCGGCCCGCTCGAGGACTCCGCTCTCGAGGACATCATCTACGACACCTCCGCCCAGGGCCACCACCGTAGCGCGAAGTCGGCGGCGTCCTACGCCTATGACGAGGCCACCGACTTCGAACACGGCGACGTTCCGTTCGCCAATCTCTTTATCACCGTCTCGGAGAAGCCTGCGCTTGGCGCCGCGCTCGCCGGAGTGGCTGGCGCGGGCGTGATCGCGCTGATCGTTGCCACGGAACGGGCGATTCTCAACCGCGGCGAGCGCAAGCGCGCAGCTGGTGACAAGTTCGCCCACCTCAAGCAGGGCCTCGTGGCCGGCGCGCTCACGGCAGTCACTGCCACCGCACTCGACTTCCTGGATCCGGTCGCGGGCGAAAAGCAGGTCGACGAGTAGCTAGTCGTCGACGTGCGGTCAGCGCTAAGCCGCCGTCGTCAGTCGCAGCTGGGCCGTCGTCGTCGGAAATTCCTGGCACAGAAAAGCGGGGCAATCCAATGGACTGCCCCGCTTTTAGACTCTGCTGTTACTTCAGCTTCTTGCCAGCCGAGCCAAGGCGCTCGGTTGCCTCGATGACGCGTGCGGCCATGCCAGCCTCAGCTGCCTTGCCCCACGTGCGCGGGTCGTACATCTTCTTGTTACCGACCTCGCCGTCGATCTTCAGCACGCCGTCGTAGTTCTCGAACATGTGCGAGACGACCGGGCGCGTAAACGCGTACTGGGTGTCCGTATCGATGTTCATCTTGATGACGCCGTGGCGGACCGCGGTTGCGATCTCGTCTGCGGACGAGCCCGAGCCACCGTGGAAGACGAGGTCGAACGGCTTGTCCTTGCCGTACTTCTCGCCAACGGCCTGCTGGATTTCGCCAAGGAGCTCGGGGCGGAGCTTGACCGCGCCCGGCTTGTACACGCCGTGCACGTTGCCGAAGGTCAGGGCGGTCATGTAGCGGCCCTTCTCACCAAGGCCGAGAGCCTCAGCGGTAGCCATGCCGTCTTCAACGGTGGTGTAGAGCTTCTCGTTGATCTCGTGAGCGACGCCGTCCTCTTCGCCACCGACAACGCCGATCTCGATCTCGAGGATCTGGTTTGCCTGGTTGGTCAGGTCGAGCAGCTCCTGAGCGACCTCGAGGTTCTTGTCGAGAGGAACAGCCGAGCCGTCCCACATGTGCGACTGGAAAATCGGCTCGCGGCCGGCCTTGACTTCCTCAATCGATGCCTCGATCAGCGGGCGGATCCACGAATCAATGTTCTCGTATGCACAGTGATCGGTGTGAAGTGCCACGGTGACGGGGTAGTTCTTGGCGACCTCGCGCGCGTATGCAGCGAGAGCAAGGGAACCTGCCACGCGGTCCTTCACCGTGGAACCAGACAGGTACTCTGCTCCACCGACGGAGACCTGGATGATGCCGTCCGACTCCGCCTCTGCCAGGCCCTGCAGGGCAGCGATGAGTGTCTGAGAGGATGTCACGTTGAAAGCCGGGTAAGCGAAGCCGTCTGCCTTCGCCCGGTCGATCATTTCGTTGTAAATCTCTGGTGTTGCAATACCCACTGGTATGCGCTCCTTTACTAGTCAAACTTTACGAGAATCAGTATCTCACGTTTTCGGACATTGAAACTAGGCAGTTAGACTCACTGCGAACGGATCCAGCGAATTCGACCTTCTTTTGAGCGCGCATCGCACTGGATCGCGCCCGATAGACTGGGGGGCGAGGTGTGATTCATGGTTATTTCAGATCCGATCGACGCAGCACACGCACTTGCCGAACTCATGCGTGACACGACGACCCTTGCCATCACGGGCGCGGGCATCTCCACGGACTCGGGCCTGCCCGATTACCGCGGGCAGGGCACCACCGAAAAGCCGTCCATCGAATACGACATGTTCGTGGACGATCCCGTGTGGCAGCGCTGGGTGTGGCAGCGCAATCACGAGACGTGGCGCGTGTTCGAATCGCTCGAGCCCTCCCCCGGGCACACAGCGATCGCGCGCTTGGAGGACGCGGGCTTCATTTCCGGCGTCGCCACCCAAAATATCGACGGTCTGCATACGAAAGCCGGCGCCACGAACGTGTGGGAGCTCCACGGCTCGTTCGCGCGCGTGCGCTGCCTCGACTGCGGCCGCGTGATACCGCGCGAGGAATACGCCGCGGACCTCGACGCGCTGAATCCGAACTGGCCACAATACGACCGCGATCCAGCCGTGCTCGCCACCGCAGACCGCGCGGACGCCGAGGCCTCCACCTTCAAAGTGGCGCCGTGCTCCGCGTGCGGCGGACTCATGAAGCCGGCGGTCGTGTTCTTCGGCGAGGGGCTACCCTCGGACGACATGGACGCCGCGATGCGGGCCGCGACGGAGGCGGACGTGGCGCTCGTCGTCGGCAGCTCGCTCGTGGTCAACACGGGCATGTGGATCACGCGTCAGGCGTGGGCCACCGGCTCGCCGCTCGCGATCATCAACTACGGACCCACCGCCGCCGATGGAATCGTCGACCTGCGGATCGACGCCGGGGCGTCAGAAACGCTCGAGGCGCTGGCGGATCTCCTGGGAGCCTGATTTCGCTAGAGCCGAGTCTTCAACTCGTCAATGATCGGGATGTCGGCGGGCGCCCATTCGACGTCGTCGAGCTCGTCGGCGGCCAACCACCGCACCTGTGCATGCTCGGTGAGCTGCGGTTCGACGTCGTCGGAAAACGTACAGAAATACGCGTCGAGCCGCACGGTTCCGAAGGAATATTCGTATTCGGAGCGGGCGATGAAGTCTCCGACCGTGGCGTCGATGAGGAGCTCCTCGCGCAACTCGCGGGCGAGGGATTCCTCGCCCGTTTCGCCCGGTTCAATTTTCCCGCCTGGGAACTCCCAGTAACCGGCCAGCGACTTGCTCTCACCGCGCTGTGCAGCCATGATGCGATCGTCGCGGACGAACACGGCTCCCGTGACATGGATCAGCTTGGACATTGCCACCTCGTTATCTATCGTTGCCGGATTGTTTAGCAGGGCGCGGCAGGGCTATTGATCCGGCTCCGGTGGACGGTGTTGGCGAACCCACTCGTGCTGGGCGATCGCCGCGGCGGCTGCCACGTTGAGCGAGCGGGTGGATCCGTACTGCGGGATGTAGACGGCCTGCGGGCACACGGTGCGAAGCTCGTCGGAGATGCCCGTGGACTCCTGCCCGAACACGAGCACAGCCCGCTCGGGAAGCTCCGCGTTTTCGATCGCGCGGGTCTGCCCCGTGTTGTCGACGGCCACGAGCGTGTACCCGTTATCCGATGCCCACTGCGCCAAGCCGGTGGGCTCGGGGTGGTGGTGAATGTTGAGGTAGCGATCGGTGACGAGCGCGCCGCGCTTGTTCCACTTCCGACGCCCGACGATATGCACCCCGCCCACGTTGAACGCGTTGCCGGTGCGGACGATCGAGCCGATGTTGAGATCGTGCTCAAGATTCTCGATCGCCACGTGCAGCGCCGAGCGATCCTTCTCGAGCTCGGCGTGGATCGCCTCGACACTCCAGTAGCGGAAGCCGTCGGTCACATTGCGCCGATCGCCATTGGCGAGGAGGTCGGGGTCAAGGCGCGGATCGTCCGGCACAGGCACGCCCGGGAACTCGAGCTCCCAGGGCCCAACGCCGACGATCCCGCCGATCTTTTCTCCATTACCCCACACGTTGAAGCCGTGCGGATCATTGTCAGTCACGTCATCAATTCTGGCATACGTGGTAGCAGGGTCGGGTACTAGAGCGCGAAGGGTGCGCCGAGCGGTTCGCCGTCGTTCCACAGCGTGGCGGCAAGATCGTGGAAAAGCCCGGGGACGTCGTCGCCGGTCAAAGCTGGCGAAAACTCCCCCGCCGCAACGTTCGGCTGATAGAGCTGGACGCCTCGTTCGTCGACGACGATCGCGCCGCCCACCTGCCACCAGTAGGGCCCGTCGAGCGGGGCGTCGATGACCTGGAAGCGGCGTGCCGAGGCCTCGCCGTCCGCCTGGTCGGCGACGTGAAGGAAACGGATCACGCCGTCGCTCAGGCACACGTGCACCGCCGCGTGGTCTGACCCGATCGCGTCCACGGCGATCTCGTCGCGCGCGAGCCTGCGCGGCTGGTCCTTGCGGTGCTTGGACATCATGTCCGCCAGCAACACCGCTACCTGCGAGCCGTGGCCAAGGCCCGGGCCGGCGATCCACGCCTCGGTCTCGAGTACGTAGCGCATGATGATCTCCTGGCCGTCCTCGAACGGCGCGAGGCGGTTCACGGCGTCGAACTGGGTCAGGCCGTCCGAGTTCGTGAAGCAGGTGAAGCTCAGGCCCTCGCCGGTATCGACGTTCGGCTGCCCGACGCGCAGGACGGCTTCGGAAAACAGCGGCTCGGTCCACATGTGCAGGCTGCGGTCGTCGAAATCGAAGGTGAAGACACCGGGCGGCACCGTGTCAATATGCCAGTCAGGATGGACGGGCCACGGGGTGAAATACGACAGCATCGGCGCTCCTTTTGGCCAATTCTAACCGCCGACGATCTCCCGAGTGCGCAAGCCGTGTACGGCGGCGGCGAGCAACGACGCCGTGAGGGCGAGTTCCACCGCGACGCCCAGCCACTGGATGGGTTCGATGGGAAGTGCGCCGACGGCGTCGTACACCGAAAGATTGAACGCCCACTCGGGAAGGCGCATCGCGGCGCCAAGGAACGAGATCGCGGCGCCGACTCCGAACACGAGCCAGCCGAGCCACGGGCCGCGTCCGAGCGCGCCGACGCCGAAACCGCCCAGCGCGGTGACGAGTGCAGCGGGGACGGCGTAGACGAGGGTGGTGTGGATGATCGGACCGGCGTCGAACATGTCCGGAGCCGAGAGCCTAGCTGCGAGCATGTACGCCATGCCCGCCACGATCACGAGCACGACTGCGGAGCCGACTGCCATCGCGAGCGCCGTGCCGAAGTGGCGCGTGCGCGAGAGTGGCTTGGACAGGAGGAAGGCGAGGCGGGTGTTGCGCTCTTCGCGGTGGAACGTGCCCATCTGGGCGATGCCCGCCGCGCCGCCGATCATGGCGATGACGAGGATGGTCATGTTCGTCAGCGCGTCGGCGTCGGTGCCGAAGCCGAAATCGCTGAAGATCGCGGCCGACTCCTCCAAGACCCCCAGCCAGACGTCTGTCTGAGCGCCGAAGACCAGCGCGAAGGCGAGCGCGATGGCGAACCACCCGAGATACGGCCCGCGCACGAGCCGCCACGTCAGCCCCGCTGGCGTGCCGAGGAAACGCGAGCCGCGCTCGGGGCCCGGGCGGCCTCGGATGATTCCGGCGCCGATATCTCGGCGCGAGTGCATGAGGGTGGCGAACGCTATGAGGGCGAGGCCGAGGCCAACCAGCAGGCCGATTGGCCACCAGTTCATGTCCGCGAACGGAGCGACGTGATCGAACCATCCGACGGGCGTCAGCCACCAGGCATCCGACGACGAGAGGATGAGATAGGCGCGCAGCAGATAGGAGATGAGGAAGACTCCGATGCCGATCGTGGTGGCTGTTCGCGAATTGTCGGCGAGCTGGCCGGCCACGAATCCTATTCCCGCGAAGAAGAACGAATAGGCGAAAAGGGCCAGTCCGTAGCCGAGCGCGCCGCCGTCGGGAGGGCCCGCGGATCCGGCCTCGGCGCCGACGAGTGGGACGCCGAACGCAACCAAGATCGCGGTAATGAAGGCCGCGTTGGCGAGGAGGGAGAGCGTGACCGTGAGAGTGGCGGAGACTAGCGGGACGAACCGGCCGACCGGAGCGGCCGTGAGGATGTCCGTGCGGCCGAGGTCTTCCTCTTTGCGGGTGCGGCCAACTGCGAGCATGACGCCCGCGATCGCGAGGGTCGGGATAACAATGATGCTGAGCTCGTTGGCGATGATTCCGCCGACTTGGTCGAGGCCGCCCGAGACTCCCGTGAGCGCCTGCAGCTCGGCCGCGATGTCCATCGAGGCGATATACGTGGCGCGGGCTTCCGGGGTGTCGTAGTACCCGACGATCGCACCGGCCGTGACCGCGACGACGATTGCGAGAATGACGACCCAGACGATGTGGGCGCGCCACCCCGTCACCAGGAGCGTGCGGACATAGCGGCCGAGTCCTGCCATCACGCGTCGACCCGGTAGTGCTCGAGGAACAACTCGTCGAGCGAGGGTGGCCTGACTACGAGCGAGAGCGGGTGCTGGTTGGCCACGCGCGCGGTCACGTCATTGAGCGAGGACCTGCCCACCTTGATCGTGACGTGAGCGCCCGACTCGTCGTCAACCTGCTCGGCTGTTGCCCCGCGCGGAGTGACGTCACTGACGACCGCCTGCGCGACCTGCCGATCCTCGAATGTTGCCAAGATGGTGGTGGTCGTTGATTGGCGCAGATCTTCGAGCAAGCCACTCGAGACCGTCTTGCCCTCGCGCAAAATCGTGACGTGGCTGCACAGGGCTTCCACCTCGTCCAGGACGTGGCTCGAGAGCAGGGCCGTCGCGCCCTCAGCCACCCGATCGTGAATGGCACGCTGGAACGTCTGCTCCATGATCGGATCAAGGCCCGAGGTGGGTTCGTCGAAAATGTACAGGTCCACGTCCATCGACAGCGCCGACACGAGCGCCACCTTCTGGCGATTGCCCTTCGAATACGTGCGCGCCTTCTTCGTGAGGTCGAGATCGAACGCCTTGACGAGGCGGGCACGGCGCTCGCGATTCTCGCTACTGCGGCCATCTCGGCGGTGGAAACCGGCGAGCAAATCGAGGCACTCCCCGCCGGTCAGGTTTGGCCAGAGAACGACGTCGCCAGGAACGTAGGCAAGGTTTGCGTGGATCTCGACGGCGTCGCGGCGTGGATCGAGGTCGAAGACCGTGAGGCGGCCGGAGTCAAGAGTGAGCTGGCCGAGAATCGCGCGGATCGTCGTGGACTTTCCAGCTCCGTTTGGCCCGAGGAAACCGTGGACCTGCCCCCGTTCCACCACGAGCTCGGCGCCATCGAGGGCGCGAACTTTTCCGAACGTCTTCACGAGGTTGTGGCCGTCAATTATGGGCATCGTCCGTCCTTGCGCGCTGAGGTTTATGTGCTGCTTTGTGTGCCGCTTTGTGTGCTGCTTTGCATGCCTAGATCTCACAGTGCGATTCTATCCGACGGCGAGGGGGCAGGGTTCGAAACGAAGGCTCTACAACTTACGCCCGTATCGCGTGGTCGAAAGGTGCCGCGCCCTGTGCAACTACGGTGTCCGTAAGACACTGACAGGATCACGCCGCGACGCCCACAATGCTGGAAAGAGCGCAGAGACCATCACGGTGACAAGCGTCAGAACCACAACAGAAACAGAGATACTCACAGGGATAGGAGTCCCGGCATACCAGTAAAACACTCCAACTCCGGCCGCTGCGGCTACGGCACCTGTGGTTGCGGGGACGAACGTGCGCAGAATTGTCAGTAACGTGAGATCCGTACGTGAAATACCCAGAGCACGGCGCCGTCCAAGATCGCTTCGGTTCAAGAGAACGTCGGACAGAACCACCGCGCTGAGGAGAACAACTCCCATCCCTAGAGCAGCCAGCAGAGTTGTGCGATTGTGTTCGGCGACTTCACCAGCCGCCACGCGATCTAGTAAGCCCAACCCCGATGGCATATCGATCGAAACATCGTCAGCGGAGGGATCGCCCAAGATGCCCAGCACTCCATCACGTGAAAGATCAGCGCGGACGATGGATTCAACGATCGTCAAGAGCTCTGGGAAAGACTGTGCCTCCGTGGCGAGTAACCCGCCCGACGCAAACCGCGCGGAGCGACATCAAGCTGGCCATGCCGCGCGTCTCTCGGTATACCAACACCAAGCGCGGTTTCACTGAC
>NZ_JBHWPL010000090.1:0-6833 GCF_043424875.1 Trueperella sp.
GGTGTGTGGGCGGAAGGAAACTTCCTTCCGCCCACCCCCGTGACATTCAGCTTCCCCCTAATTACCTTCCTTGACCTCTTCGGAGATATCGGCCTCGGTGCTGTTCTCGGGGAGCATCGGCCCCGCCCCGCGCGTCGCGGACTCGGACGCCTCAATGATCTTCAGCAGCGCATTCTCAATCAACTCCGGCATCGCGGGATGGATCCAATGCTGGCTGCGCACTATGTCCCGCGCCGTCTGTCCGGTCGCCATCGCCTGCACGATGAGCTGCACGAGGATGGGCGCTTGGGGCCCGATGATGTGGCAACCGAGGATCGCGGTCGTCTCGCGGTCGGCGATGATTTTCGCGAAGCCGCTCGTGTCCTCCATCGCCCAGCCGTAGGCGATGTCTTCGTACTTTTGCACCGCGACCACCGGATTGATACCCGCCTCGGCGGCCGTTCGCTGGGTAATGCCCACGGTGCCGATCTGCGGATGGCCAAAGATCGCGGACGGCACGGCCCGGTGATCGACCTGAATCATGTCCTCAGGATTGAGGAGGTTGTGCCGCACCACCCGCGCCTCGTGGTTGGCGATGTGCTTGAGCATGTAGGGCGAGGACACGTCGCCGAGCGTGAACAGCCCCTCGATCGGCTGCCGGTCGTCGTCGAGCACGCGCTGATACCTGTCGGCGCAGATGCGCCCGCCCTTCACCGAGATTCCGGCCTTGCCCACGTCCATGCGGTCCGCGTTGGGAATTCGCCCGGTGGCAACGAGCAGCTCGTCGGCCACGAGCGTGCGCTCGCGTCCCTCCTGCACGCCACTCAGGTGAATCTTGCCGTCCACCCGCTCGACCTTCGTGGAGTTAAATTCCAGCTCCACCCCGTGCGCCTCGGTCGCGAGTTCGGTGTAGGTGCGCGAGATGTCGGCGTCTTGAGATCGCAGCAGCGCCTCACTTCGCGCGACGACGGTGACGTCCACTCCCAGCGCCGAAAAGACGGACGCCATCTCCGCGGCGATGTATCCCGAGCCGAGCACGAGCAGCGACTTGGGCAGTTTCTCCATACGCATGATCGAGGCGTTGTTGAAGATGTCGACGTCGTGGATGCCAGCGACGTTCGGAATCGCCGTGCGCGAGCCGGTGGCGATAACGATCTTGTCGGCCGTCATCGTCACGGTGCCCTCATCGGTGGAGACCTCGAGCTTCTTTGGTTCTACGAACTTGGCGGTGCCGTGGTAGAGGTCGAGGTTCTCGTTGTCCGCGTGCGACTCGCGATAGTCCTTGCCGCTGTCCGAAATGGGGTCGATGTGGCCGAAGATGCGGTCGCGAATCGCGGGCCAATCGGCGCCGTTGAAGGACGTGTCGAGCCCAAAGCGCTCGCCGTCCGCCGCCTGCCGTGCGAGGTCTGCGGTGTGGACGAACATCTTGGTCGGGATGCACCCGACGTTCAGGCACGTCCCACCGAAGGTGCCCTCTTCGATCATGGCGATTTTCTGATCCGCAAACTCCGGGCCCGGGATCGAGTTCGCCGACCCTGAACCGATGATGACGAGGTTGTAATGCATGCGCCCAGACTAACGATCATTTTCAACTACACGCACGTCGGTTAGCTACGCGCTTACTCATCGCGCGCGGACGTGCCCATCGCCTGCGGACGTGCCCATCGCGCGCGGGCGGCAACCAAATCCCAAAACCCGCTCGCGCCGTGTGACAATGAGGGCATGAGCCTCAATGACATGACTGCCCGCGAATTGGCCCGAGCCCTCAAGAACCGCGAGGTCTCCGCCGTCGAAGTAACCGAAAACACCCTCGAGCGCGCCGAACGCGTCGGCAAGCAGGTCGGCGCGTTTGCCCACCTGACGCCCGAGTTGGCCCGGGATCAGGCTGCGAACGCCGACCGCGCGATAGCCGCCGGCGACGCCCCCGCCTTCGCCGGCGTGCCGGTTCCGATCAAGGATCTCAACCAGGTGGCGGGACAGCCGTGGGAGGCCGGTTCACGCGTGATGGCGGGCAATGTCGCCCAGGGCAACGACGCGATCGTGGATCTCCTTGCGTCTGCGGGCACGGTCTGCATTGGAAAAACGACGACGCCGGAGTTCGGCTTCCCGCCCTACACGGAGCCGGTGGCCGGGCCGAAGGCGCGCTCGCCATGGGACACCACGCGCACGGCCGGCGGATCCTCGGGCGGCGCGGCTGCGGCAGTTGCCGCTGGCATCGTGCCCGTGGCCCACGCCTCCGACGGCGGTGGCTCGATCCGCATCCCCGCCTCGGCAACGGGACTCGTGGGGCACAAGCCCTCGCGTGGTCTGGTGTCGGCGGCGCCTGGAGCTGACGGGCCGGGTCTGAACACGAACGGCGTCGTCACTCGAGACGTCCGCGATAGCGCTGCGTTCCTCGACGTTCTCTCGCGCTACCAGCCCGGCGATCCGTGGCTTCGCAAGCGCCCGGAGACCACTTACGTGGACGCGTGCGATCGCGACCCGGGCGCGCTGCGCGTCGGCCTTCTGTGGGAGCCGCTGAATGTGGAAGAGATCGACCTCCACCCGCATTCGCGCGAGGCCGTCGAGCTCACGGCCCGCACACTCGAATCGCTCGGCCACCACGTTGAGATCGCCCCGCGCCCGATGAATTCGGCCGACTGGGAGACCTTCATGCCTTTGTGGGCGACGACGGCGGCGCAGCTGCCCGTGCCCGAGGAGGCCGTTGAGATGCTTGAGCCACTCACGCGTTGGCTTCGTGAGATGGGTGAACAGTTCACTGCTGTCGACTTCGCTAATGCGGTGGCCGGCATGCACACGCTGACCCGGAAGGTCGTCAATGCGTGGTCCGACTTCGACGTTATTTTGACTCCGGCGCTACCGCCTGGAACGCTCCGCCCCGAGGATCTCATGCGGGAGGATCCCGCGGAGGACTTCTACTCGCAGCGGCGCTTCACGCCGTGGACGAGCGTGTGGAACATGCTGGGCGCGCCCTCGATTGCGTTGCCGGTTCACGCTGGGAAGGTCGGCCCTGAGTGGCCCAATGGCGAGCCGCTCGACGACGCCAACGGTGTACTCCTGCCGTTCTCCATCATGCTGGGAGCCGTCCATATTGGCGCTGACGAAACACTGTTCGGCCTCGCCGCACAGCTCGAAGAGGCACTGCCGTGGCGCGAGCGTCAGTTGGAGATCATTCGCCGTTACGAGTAGGAGGCTCGGAACGGAAGCGTTGCGAGATGAGGCTTGTATCGGGCAGCGTTAAGGGTGCTCGCGCGGTTTGGTTATGCCTCGCAGCGTTGAGAGTTCTGCATCGTGAGGTTACAAGTGGGATAAGCCGTGCAGGTGGGATAAGCCGTGCGGGACGAGGGCTGGCTATCTGATCTGCGCGTAGTCGCCTGTGGCGCGCCAAATCTGAACGCACTCAACCATCACGAGCGCCACGATGGGCAACATGAGGAAGATAATGCCGGTTGCTGACGTCGATGCGAGGCCGATCAGCCACACCACAATGTTGACGAGCGCTCGCTGATTCTTGCCGAGGAAGAAGTTGTGCGCGCCCATTGTGCCAAATAGCAGGCCGAGGAAAATGGCGAACAACCTCTTGCTGCGCTCCGTCATCGGCACTAAGTCTGGAGGGCGCGAGTCGAGATGCGATCGTCGGCCCAATTGCGAGGGGTGTGCCCGAAAGGCTGCTTGGCGCTCGCGAGCATATCGTTGGCGTCGCAGGTCATCGCTCGTGCGGGGCGAGGCAAAGGATCGGCCGCCAAATTGCTGGAGTGGCCCCGGCGCATACAGGTTCGGGCCTGCTAATCTTTCGGACGCGGCGAGCAGCGGATCAGGCGACGTTTCAAATCGAACCCCGTCCGCGGACAACCTCGGCGTTTCGTCCTTCATACCGCCATCCTAGCCCGTTTAATGCTCAGGTCTAAATGCACTTGTGGTCAGACAACTATCGGCGCAGGTCGCCACAATGCTCCGCTGGATTGCACCCGTTCAGGCGCATCGTCGTCGGGTGGATGCGCACGCTGTGCGAACCAGCGTGTGGTCTGCACCAACGCGAAATTCGAAAGATTATGCGAGAGTTGATTCATGATTACTGAGCCACTCCCGGAAGATAAGTTCACGTTCGAGCACACGTACGTGGCATTTGATGCGGACAACGTGATGCTCGAGGTGGGCAACGTTGAAAAGATTTATAACTATAAGTCGGTGACGAAGCCGATCGCTGCCTGGGGTATCCTCGTGGCGATTGCCAAGGGGAAGTTCGAGCTGGATACGCCCGCGGGACCCGAGGGATCGACGTTCCGGCATCTGTTGTCTCACGCGTCGGGGTTGCCTCCGGAGGAGGGGGATCCGATTGCGATGCCCGGCCGGCGCCGGATCTATTCGAACTATGGCTTTGACGTGATGGCGAAAGAAGCCGAGAAGTACCTCGACGTATCGATTCAGGATTGGATCCAGCAGGAGGTCCTTGACCCGCTGGGAATGGACTCCGTGCGGATCGTCGGGACGATCGCGCACTCGGGCACGGGATGTGCACGATGCCTCGTGCCCTTCGGCCGCGAGGTTCTCAAGCCGACTCTCATCCCGCGCGAGCTAGCGGAGAAAGCGTTCCAGTCCCAGTTCGCCGGAATCCCGGGTGTGACACCTGGCTATGGGCGCTCGCAGAACAACCCGTGGGGTTTGGGGTTCTCAATCCGGAATCCGCTCGAGCCCCACTGGACGGGCAATGAGTTTTCGAATCACGTGGTCGGGCACTTCGGCATGTCTGGCTCGTTCTTCTACATGGATCTGTCTCAGGGCAAGGGCGGCGCGTTCCTGGGTACGCAGGACTTCAACAAGGATCACATCCAGCATTGGCCGGCGCTGGCGGATGCGATGGTCCGGATTGATCCGGAGCCGACGGGCCAGGTGGACATCCTCTACCCGTCGATGTAGGCCGGTAACCGGGGCTAGTGTCGAAAACCGGGGCGCTGAGAGCCCGATGTCGCCATATAGCGAAGATCGTGCTCCCAGCGCACACGTTTACTACGCTCCCGCCCGAGAACGGGCTCAGAGATCGAGGTTAACGATCACCGGAACGTGATCGGAGGCGCCTTTGCCCTTGCGTTCGTCACGGTCGATCTCCGCCCCCGTGACGAGTTTGGCCAGTGCAGGAGAGGCGTACACGAAGTCGATCCGCATGCCCTGATTCTTGGGGAAACGAAGCTGCTGGTAATCCCAGAACGTGTAGTTGGTGGCGTGCTCGCGCGTGACCTCGGTAAAGCCGGCGTCCTCGAAAGCAAAGAATGCGTCGCGTTCTGGCTGGGACACGTAGAGGCCGCCAGTGGCGGTCACGTCCCAGACGTCCTCGTCGGTAGGAATGACGTTCCAGTCACCGGTGAGGGCGATCTTGGCGTCGGGATCCTCGGCGAGGCGGGCCGCCGCGCGATCCTTGAGCGCCGAGAGCCACGCGAGTTTGTAGTGATAGTGCGGATCATCAACGCTGCGGCCGTTTGGCACGTACAGGCTCCAGATCTCTATGCCCCCAGTCGTGGCCCCGATTGCGCGTGCCTCGGGATCGCCGGCGATGAAGAGCTCCTCGCCGTCGGGGGTGCCCTTCTTGAATCCGGGTTGGCCGGTAAAGACGTTCTGGACATTCTCCAGACCAACGCGCGAAATGATCGCGACTCCATTCCACTGATTGTGGCCCTCAATTGCCACCTCGTATCCGAGGTCCGTGAACTGTTCCAGTGGGAACTGTTCGGGTTTGCACTTGATTTCCTGCAGGGCGAGAACGTCGAGGTCGTGGCGTTGGAGGACGTCCACGGCGCGGTCGGCTCGGGCGCGGATCGAGTTGATATTCCAGGTCGCAATCTTCATGGCCACCAGCCTAGCGAAGGTGGAGGGCGATGGGGTTGGTGGAGCGCGTGATAGCCGCGCCGGGCCCGTCATGGTCTGCCGTTGGTTGCGTCTTGCCGCGATTCAGTGCGCTAGCCTTGGGGCATGTCGAGAGCACTGATCACCGGAGCCAGCGCGGGTCTAGGCCGCGAGTTTGCACGCACGCTTGCATCCCAGGGCAATGACATCGTGCTGGTTGCCCGCAACGCAGACCGGCTCGACGACCTCGCCACCGAGCTCCGCACCACTGGCGTAGACGTGGAGGTCTTGCCTGCGGATCTTGGAAACGACGCCGATCTAGCGCGCGTGGCCGACAGGCTCCGCTGGGATGATGCACCAGTTACGCTCCTGGTCAATAATGCGGGTTTTGGGCTCGGTCAAGATTTCGTGGGCGGCTCCCTCGATCGAGAACTCGAGGGTCTCAACGTCATGGTTCGGGCCGTCCTCGTGCTGTGCCATGCCGCGGCTCATGCGATGCGGATGCGTGGCTTTGGGTCCATCATTAACGTCTCCTCGATGACGGCTCTGACCGCCCAAGGCACCTACTCCGCTCACAAAGCGTGGGTGCGCACGTTTACTGAAGGTCTCGCAGCTGAGCTCGCCGATTCGGGCGTGACCGTGACGGCGGTGACCCCCGGACTCATTCGCACCGAGTTCCACGAACGTTCCGAGGTTGATTCCTCTCAGTGGCCAGACTTCGTGTTTGCTCAACCTCGCCAAATTGTGGACGAGGCACTGGAAGCTGCTCGCCGTGGTCGGGTCATTGTCACCCCCACGCCTCTCTATAAGGCCGCCGCGGTGCTCGCGAAGCTCGCGCCGCGCGCCCTCATCCGCAAGGTCGCCGGCCCGGGAATGTCTGGGCGCAGTTAAAACCGCCCGGGTTGGAGCGTTGGGAGATACGAGACCTGCGTTTTTCGTACCGCGTGAATGGCCCTGAACTATTCCATGGGTTGACCCACGAATTCGCTCCGGGAAAGGTCACCGCGCTAACTGGT
>NZ_JBHWPL010000091.1:0-6346 GCF_043424875.1 Trueperella sp.
GGAGTGGCACCACGACACCAACACTCGGATCAGTTTGATAATGAGAATCGATCTCAGTTAGGGTCCGGGTGTTTCACTAGAAAGGCTCTCATGCGAATCGGCGCCTTAACCGCCGGGGTCGGACTCGTCCTGATCATCATGCTGGCTGCAATTAGCATCGGCCCAGTCGTCACGTCCCCGTCTCACACCATCGACGCCCTCGCCTCACTCTTCACCGGCGAGGGCGGGGCATCGAGCGCGCTCATCACGCAGATCCGTCTCCCCCGCGTGCTGGTCGCCGCGCTCGTGGGCGGCGCACTGTCAGTCGCCGGCGCCGCCATGCAGGCCATTTTCCGCAATCCGCTCGCAGAGCCCGGAATCACCGGCGTGGGAGCGGGCGCGGCAACGTTCGCCGTCATGGCTATCATTACTGGTCTATCCCAGGTTCACCCGCTGCTGCTCCCCGGCGGCGCCTTCATCGGCGCCCTCCTCGCAACAGTCGTTGTTCAAATTGCCGGCGGGCGCAGACTCGGCACATCGAGCGCAACACTACTGCTCGCGGGTATCGCACTGAATTCGTTCCTTGGCGGCCTTATCGGCGCGATGATCGCCAACGCCCCGGATTCAGAGGACGCCCGCTCGGCCGTGTTCTGGCTCAACGGCGACCTCACCGGCCGCACCATGAACGACGTGAGCCTCATCGTCTTGCCCATCATCCTCGGCACGGCCGTCATCCTCATCCACTCCCGCGAGCTCAACCTGCTCAGCCTTGGCGAGGCCACCGCCCAAAGCAGCGGCGTCCCTGTCAAGCGGGTGTCCCACATCGTCCTCGCCTTCGCGGCGCTTGCCACGGCCGGCGCCGTGGCGACGACGGGCGTGATCTCGTTCGTCGGCCTCGTCGTGCCGCACATGATCCGGCTCGTGGCAGGCGCTAACCATCGCTTCCTCCTGCCGGCGTCGTTCATCTTTGGCGCCGCCTTCCTCATCGTCGCCGATACCGGCGCGCGGATGCTCTTCAACCCCGTCACCCTCCAGACCGGCGTCATCACCGCCCTCATCGGCGCGCCATTCCTCCTTGTCCTCGTCATGCGAAGCAGGAACATCTCATGAGCGCGATTCGACTGACGGACATGCACGTGGCCTACGGCAAGCGGCCGATCCTCGCCATCGACGAGCTCGAGCTCAGGGACGGCGCCGTCCACGGCCTCATCGGCCCCAACGGCGCAGGCAAATCCACACTCCTCAAGGCCATGCTCGGCCTCGTCCCCCACGCCGGGCGCGTCGAGATCGACGGCGAGGACTTCAGCGCAATGGCATCGCGCGAAAAGGCGCGGCGCGTCGCCTACCTCGCCCAGGACGCCCTCGTCGGCTCGTCGTTCACCGGGCGCGAGGTCGTGGACATGGGGCGCTACGCCCGCCAGCCGCGCTTTGCCACGCGAACGGTCGACGACAACGTCATGGTCGACCAGGCGCTGGCGACGACGGGCGCCGACGCGTGGGCCGACCGCTCCACCGTGGCAACGAGTGGCGGAGAACGCCAGCTCACCGGCCTATCCCGAGTCCTTGCGCAGGACACCGCTGTGCTGCTCCTGGACGAGCCGCTGTCCGCACTCGACCTCTCGCACGAGACGCGGGTGCTCAAAGTACTGCGCGAGTGGGTGCAGGGCGGTACCGGCCGCTCCGTCGTCGTCGTTCTTCATGATCTGACGATGGCCGCACGTTTTTGCGACGAACTCGTGTTCCTCCAACCCCAGCCGACGGGGGCGCGGGCATTCGCGCAGGGGGCGCCGCACGAGGTTCTCACAACTCAGTCGATCGCCGACGTCTACGGCGTGAACGTGGATGTGCGCCGGAGCGACGTCACGCAAAGTTTGGTCGTCACTGCTCTGTGACGGCATCACCAAGAAAGGTACTTATGAAAAATCACCTGAAATCCATTGGCGCTATCGCCGCGGCAGCACTATTCCTCGCCGGCTGCGGCTCAGACGCGGCAGAAGAGACGACGCCGACGACGACGCCCGCAGCAGTCGAGTTGTCGGACGTGGCAGCAGATGAGCAGGAAACCAGCAAGTACGAACGCATCGTGGCCGTCAACTCCGAGACGGCGGACATGGCGCTGCTCCTCGCCGGCCCCGACAAGGTGGTTGCAGTGGCCGCCTCCTCGCAGTCTCCGCACATGGGTCAGGTCCCCGATCTTGCCCGCCAAGTGGACAACACCCTTCCCCCGGGAGTCGAGCCTGATGCGGAACAGATCCTGTCCTACGACCCCGACCTCGTGCTCATCACCGCACGTCACGGCGCCGAAGATTCGGTGAGCGACCAGCTGGAGAGCACGGGCGTTGAGACCATCAGCTTTGACGGCTCGCAGTTCGACACGCCCGAAGCGTATGCCGCCGCGCTGCGCGAACTGGGCGCTGCCCTCGGCTTGGAACACAAGGCAGACGCGCTTGCCGCCGAGTTGGAAAGCGACATCGCGATCCTCGACGAGAAGCGCGATGACTCCTCGCCGTCGTTCGTCGCGCTCATGGCGCGCGGCCCGTCGATCATGGCCATGGGTGAGAACAACGCGTTGCCGAAACTTGCCGTGCGCGCAGGCGCAACCAACGCCGCAGCCGCCATTGGTCTGACGACGACGGGACCGATCGACGCCGAGCAACTCCTCAAGTCCAATCCCGAGATCATCTTCGTCGAGGACTTCAACGGCAGCGGCCTGGAGCCGTTCCAGGAAATGCTGGACAATCCCGCGCTCGCGGACGTCGAGGCAATTAAGAATGATCGACTCGTGCTCGTTCCCATGAATGAGGCATCGGCGCTGGCCGGCCTCAACATGCCAACTGGCTACGAAAAGATCTTGACCGAAGTTCAAAAGTAGCCATGAGGAACATACGGGTGAGCAGGGTTAGCACCGGTGATCGTGCCATCGCGGCGCAGACCGTGGCGCTTGGGATTCGCGCGCTGAGTATCGGGGTCGCGTACATCGCGTTGGGCAAAGTGATCGGCACGGGCTTCGATACGTCGGTGGACGTGCGGTGGGTCGTCGTCGGCGTTGGCGCCCTTGTCGTCGCCGCGCTGTGCGACTTTGCCAACGGGCTGTCTCAAGCCACGAGCGCCGGCAGCGAAGAAAAGCGCATGCGGCGGGCCCTGCTCGCTCACGCCTTCGGCCTTGGGCCCGCGCGGTTCTCGGGCCATGAGAGCGGGCGGCTGGTCTCGCTCATGACGGACTCCGTCGAGCGCGTTGCCAACTACAGACAGGGCTATGTCGGCCAGCTCGTCGGCGCAATCCTGACCCCGTTCATCACGCTCGTGCTGATTGCGATCATGATCGACTGGCTGACGGCCCTCATCTTGCTCGCCTGCCTCCCGTTTGTTCCGCTTCTTATCGGGGTGTTCCAGCGCCGATTCCGCAAGGACTCGGCCCGCTCGCGCCAGGTGCGAGGAAAGCTGGCGAGCCAGTTCCTCGAATCGATCCAGAACTTGCCCACCCTCGTGGGGCTTCGCGCGGCGGACCGCGTGGGCACCACCTTGGCGAAGACGGGCGAGGAGAACCGGGTGGCTCTCATGAAGGTGCTGGCCCGAAACCAGCTCCTCCTGTTCGTCACGGAGGCCGTTTTTGCCCTGTTCCTCGTGAGGTCGGGTTTGCGGCGGCTTGGCTCAGGTTGCGGTCGGGATCGATCGACCTCGGCGAGGCCGTCGCGGCCATCTTGCTCACCACCCAGCTCACGACCCCCATCACCAAGGTGGGCGGATACTTCTATATCGGCATGGGTGGGCGCGCCGGCCAAAAGGCCATCGCGGGATTCCTCAAGCGCCGAGTCCCCGCCGATTCGGCCACGCCCTCGTGCCAGGGCGGCTCGGCCGTGACGATGACGGACCTTGAGTTCGGCTACAACGCAGACACGACAGTCCTGCAATCGGTAGATGTCGAGATCGCGCCCGGCCAACGCACGGTTCTCGTTGGCCCATCAGGTAGCGGAAAGTCCACCCTCTTGAGCATCATGGCCGGCGACCTCGTCCCGACCGGCGGGTCGGCGTGCGTGGGCGGAATTGCACTGACGAGTGACCATCAAGACGCGATACGACGCAAGAGCGCCTGCGTCCACCAGCACACGTGGCTCTTCCACGGCACCCTGGCAGAGAACCTGCGGGTAGCCCGCCCGGACGCCACCGACGACGACATGCGCCGCGCGCTCGAGCGCGTCGACCTCGGCGACTGGGTCGCCTCCCTGCCCGAGGGGCTCGACACTCACGTGGGCGAGCGCGGAATGTCCGTGTCCGGCGGGCAAGCTCAGCGTATCTCCCTTGCCCGGGCCATCCTCGCCGATCGCGAGCTCATCATCCTCGACGAGCCGACCTCACAGGTCGATCTCGAGTCCGAGCAGGTAATCGAGAAGGTGATCGACGAGCTAGCCGAGCAGGCCACGTTGATCATCGCCACTCACCGCCCGGCCTTGGCGAAGGGGCAGGTCTACCACGTGAACAATCAGAATCTGGAGCAGACCCGTGCTAGCTAGAATCTCCACAGTCAGCAGCTGGCTTATCAGCGTGACCCGAGCCGTTCTTCGGCCCCTCGCGTGGTCGATTCTCTTCCGGCATCTCTACTTTGCCAGCCACCTCGGCCTGCTCTTCGTGGGTGCGTGGGCGGTTGGCTCGCTCGGCGTCGAACTCGCCGGCGGTGCGCCGACTCCCTGGTCGCCCGTGCGCCTCATCTTTGTGCTCATCGCACTCTCGCTTGCCAAGGCGCTTTTTAGTTACCTCGAGCATTTCCTCGGGCACCTCGTGGCATTTAAGGCGCTCGAAATTCTGCGCGTGGAGCTCTACCGCCGCCTCGTGCCCCTCGCCACTCAGATTCGCAGCACCTCGGGCGACCTCCTGACGCGCGCAACCAAGGACATCGACCGGATCGAAGTCTTCTTCGCGCACACCCTCGCCCCCGCGGTCACGGCACTTACGGTGCCACTCGCCGCGATCGTCGTCGGCGGGATCGCGCTCGGCTGGCCCATCGCGCTGACTGCGGCCGCCGGCCTCGCGCTCAACGTCTTCCTCGTGCCGTGGCTCGGCGCGAAGGCGAGCCTGCAGGAGGCGCGCACGCTCAACACCTCCCGCGCGGACATCGCCCAGCACATCACCGATTCCATTCAGGGCATGGCGGAGGTTACCGGCTACGGACACGTCGAGGCCCGCCTCCGCGAGATGGATGACCTCGCCGATCGCAGCGCGGCCAGCCGCATCACGCGCGGGCGCTGGGATGCCCTGCGCACATCAGCCGCCACGGCGCTCGCTCTGGCCACGCTGATCGTGGTCGTCGTCGTTGGAGTTATCACCGACGTTGGGCCAGTGGGCGTAAGCGTCTCGGCCGCCGTCGTGTGGGGGCTGTTCGATGTGACGGGTGGCGTTCGCGAGTTCGTCGGATCGCTCGATGCCTCCCTTGCCGCCGCCGAACGCGTCCACCACATCGCAACGATGCCGCCGCGCGTGACGCAACCGGACGCGCCAGAGCCGCTACCCGAGGGCGGGCTCGGCGTTACTCTCAGCGGCATCAGCTACGTGTATCCCAGCCGCCGGGCTCGCGATAGCGCGCTCACCGACGTTCACCTCGAGATTCAGCCCGGCAGCCATACGAGTATCGTCGGCAGGTCGGGCTCCGGAAAGTCCACGCTGCTCAAGCTCATCACCAGATTCGACGACCCGACGACCGGGCAGGTCACGCTCGGCGGGCGCAATCTTCGCCAGCTCGCGCTTGACGATCTTCGCTCGCGCGTCGTGTTGGTCGAGCAGGCCTCGCCCATCTTCAACGGCACCGTGGCGCATAACCTGCGTTTGGCCGCTCCCACCGCGAACGACGACGATCTGCGCCGCGCGCTCGAGGTGGCCGCCCTGTGGGACGAGCTTGCCGAACGCGACGGGTTAGCCACGCAGGTTGGGGAACAGGGCAAGCTTCTCTCCGGCGGTCAGCGCCAACGGCTGGCACTGGCCCGCGCGGTCCTCACCGCGCCCCGCGTGCTCCTGCTGGACGAGTTCACCTCGCACCTTGACGAGGCGAATGTGGCAACCGTCCGCACGAATCTGCGAGAGGCATTTCCCGACATCACGATCGTGGAATCGACGCACACGACGATCGGGCTCGACCAGGCCGACCAGATCGTCCTCATCGACCACGGCCGCATTCACGCCGCAGGCACGTTTGACGACGTGCGCGATTCGGGCTCCCTTATTCGTCTGATGGTGCAGGCGACGTCGCTGTGACGTCGGCCAACCTGCGGTAAACCATCGAGAGGAAGGCGCCCGAGAGGTTGTGCCACACGGAGAAGATGACGGCCGGCAGCGCCGTTTCTGGCGTGAAGTAGGTGCGCGAGAGTGTTGCCGCAAG
>NZ_JBHWPL010000092.1:0-8763 GCF_043424875.1 Trueperella sp.
AGCAACCAGCTCCTGAACTTCATCGTTGACATCGCCCTCGCTTGGAACCGTCTGGTTCTCACAAGAAATCGTCAGCTCACCATCAGCCGACAGTGCGATATCTGCAACAGCAAGAGTTGTCCCAGATGCACCAGGCTGACACACCGGAGCACCCGACGCAGTCTCAGTCACCGCAGCAACATGAGTATGACCAGCAAACGCCAAATCAACATCCGCGCCAAGCGTCGCCGCGACCGCTGATCCCTCATGCATCAACGCAACAACAACATCAGCCTCACCATTGGTGACATCGCCATCCTTCAACTGGGCCGCAATCGCATCGGTTGTGACAACCGGATCAGCAAACGTCAGCCCGTCCGTCGCAGAAGCCGCCGTCAAGCTCGGCGTATCCTCAGTGACGGTAGCGACGTAAGCAACGGTCACATCACCAACTTCTACGGTGAAATACGGATCGTTAATCTCGTCAGCGCCACCAACATTCGCCCCCAAATATGGGAAATCCACGAGGGGAAGAACCCGGTCACGAAGATCTGCATACGACACGTCAAACTCGTGATTACCCACGGCCGACACCAGCAAATCCAACGCATTTAAAACCTCAAGCGTCGGAACATCGTCGGCAATAGCCGACTCGAACGTCGAACCACCAATCGAATCACCAACCGCAACGAAATGAACGTCGTCATTATCGGCGCGCAAATCATCAAGCATCGCCCCAATATACGGAGCAGTCCTAATCGCACCATGGAAATCCGAAATCGCCGCAACCGTCACAACACTCTCACCGACGTCTAGCGCCTCCGTCGTCGTGTCCTCGGTAGCTTCAGCTTCGGAATCGAGTTCTTCAGTAGCTATCGAGTCCGGTGTTGTGGACGGATCTGGTGCCTCCGTCGTCGTGTCCTCGGTAGCTTCAGCTTCGGAATCGAGTTCTTCAGTAGCTACCGAGTCCGGTGTTGTGGACGGATCTGGTGCCGCCACAGCGGGAGCTGCCAAACCGGCAGTTCCAAGCAAAACTGCCGCAGCTAGGCTCACTGAAGAGCGAAGCCGCGGCTTACGCGTATTGTGCGTCATAAAGGAATCCCTTTCATGGTTTAGGTCACACGTGGAACCATCTTAGCCAGATTGAGTGAACCCGTCATTACTTTCTGGCAACCCGAGAGGAAACGGGGTGGCAACGCACCAAGCGTTACCACCCCATATCGGAAGTTTCAGGTATCTACCTGCGTAAAGCCTAGACGACGCCCTGCTGGATCATCGCGTCAGCGACCTTCATAAATCCGGCGGCATTCGCCCCGACCATGTAATTCCCCGGCGCGTCCAGCTCCTCCGCCGTCGTCAAGCACGTGGAATGGATATCTTCCATGATGCCTTCGAGCTTTTCTTCGACGACGTCGGCCGGCCACGCCTGAAGCGACGCGTTTTGCTGCATTTCCAGCGCGGAGGTCGCAACGCCTCCCGCGTTCGCCGCCTTACCCGGTGCGAAAAGCATCTTCGAGTTCTCTGCAACCTCGATGGCGCCCGGCGTCAGCGGCATGTTCGCACCTTCGGCAACGAGCTCGATGCCGTGGTGGTGCATGGCCCGCACATCATTGGCATCCACTTCGTTCTGGGTGGCGCACGGAAGCGCGAGGTCGGCAGGGATCTCCCACACCTTCTGGCCGGCACGGAACTCTGCATTGGGACGCACGGCGGCGTACTCCGCCACGCGCCCTCGGCGCACTTCCTTGATCAGCTTGAGCAGATCGACGTCGATACCGTCGGGATCGTAGACCGAACCGCCCGAATCCGAAATGGACACGGCCTTGCCACCGAGCTGGTGGAGCTTCTCAATCGCGTAGGTTGCCACGTTGCCCGAGCCGGACACGATCGCCGTCTTGCCCTCAACCGAATCGCCACGCTCCGCGAGCATGTTATTCGCGAACATGACCAGGCCATAGCCGGTGGCTTCCGTACGCCCGAGCGAGCCGCCCCAGCCCACGGCCTTACCCGTGAGCACGCCGGCCTCGTTGCGGTTGGCAATCCGCTTGTACTGGCCGAACAGGTAGCCGATCTCGCGCGCACCCACGCCGATATCGCCAGCCGGCACATCGACGTCGGCGCCAATGTGACGCGAAAGCTCCATCATGAAGGCCTGGCAAAAGCGCATCACTTCGTCGTCGGACTTGCCGTGCGGGTCAAAATCCGAGCCTCCCTTGCCGCCGCCGATTCCCTGACCGGTGAGCGCATTCTTGAAGATCTGCTCGAAGCCGAGGAACTTGATGACGGATAGTGTCACCGACGGGTGGAAGCGCAGGCCACCCTTGTAGGGGCCGAGCGTCGAATTGAACTGGATTCGGTAGCCGCGGTTGACGCGCACCTTGTTGTCGTCGTCCTGCCAGGCCACGCGGAACATAATCTGGCGTTCGGGCTCGATGATGCGCTCGAGAATCGCCGAGTCTTGGTAATCCCGGCGGCTGAGCAGGAGCGGCTCGAGGCTCTCCATCACCTCGCGAACAGCTTGCTGGAACTCTGGCTGGGTCGGGTTACGCTTCAGCGCCTCTTCATAGACTGCTTCTAGGCGTGCATCCATTCGAACTCCTTCATCGTCGCCGGACAGGCTGAGTCAAGAATAATTCACGCACATGGGCACGAAGGAATTATTCTCAAATCTCGGTCAGGCGCCGCGCCGATCAGGAATCGTAGCTGGGCGAGAACGTGCGCACGTGCTCTTCGATCTCGGCACGCTTTTCGTCAGTGACCTCACTGCCGGTGAGCAACGTGTAGGTATCCGCCACAATCTTGTCGACCATCGGCAGAATCGAGCGGACGAGCATGTTTTGAAGGAGCTCCCGGTCAATCAGCGCGAAGTTCTTCTGAGCCGACGACAGCTCGGAGTTCGGATAATCCGCCGCGTTGCGCGTCACCTCGCGGGCCACAAGCCACGACTCGGCAACGCCCTTGACCATGGAGATGATGCCGGTCAGCCACCCGTGCACCACGCCCTCATGGTACTCATGCTCCGTGATCGCGTCGTCCACATAAAACAGCCTGCTCCACGCGGAAATCATCGACGTATCGATCTTCGAGATAAGCGCCGCCTGCGGGTCGTCCTCAAACTCGGCGACCTTCATGAAGCGATAGAGCTCCGGGGACTCGTCAACCAATTGGAGGAACTGGCTGACGACCAGCGAGAGGACTTCCTCGAACGGCGCCTGACGCTCAACAGCCTCCTCGAGCGAGGAGAGCAGCTCGTAGATGATGTGCTCGCCGATCGCGTACTGGAGGCCCTCCTTGTCGCCAAAGTACTTGTAGAGGATTGACTTGGACGTCTTCGATTCATCCGCGATCTGATCCATCGAGGCGTCAAAACCATACTTGTGAACCGCAACCGTGGCGGCTCCGATGAGTTCGCGACGACGGGTTTGCCGGTGAGTTTCCCACCTCGTGTTACGCCGATCCACCTTTTCGGTATGGTGTGTGGCCATGTCTTCTCCTGTGCATTCTCCAACCCGAGAATTTTTCACCTCGGATTCGTACGACGTACCTGCCGATCTAGATATCGGGTACAACACTCAAATAGTACGCCAGAAACCCCTGTGCAAACAGGTCTAAAACGCCGGAGGACGCGAGTAATCCACAAACGAGCATTTTTGGGGAATTCGGTTGCTTCAGATCTGAAGCAGTGCTGCCTCAACATAACGGTATCGGGAACTCATCTCATCCACAATGTCCGCTGCCAGGGTGGGGGTGGGCCCAGAACCGCGAATCCAAGCCAGAACATCGTCCTCGCTCACGTAGCGCACGTAATCCTTACCAAACGCGCGCGGATCGCCGTTTTCGGCCTCCTCGGTAATCCAGTACGTCGCTGAGTCGGGGGTGAACGCGTGGTCGGCGAACACGAACTCTTCATCGCCATAATCGCTCGACGATCCGAACTCGAGCTTGGCGTCTGCGATCACCAATCCCTTGCCGGCAGCAATTTCATTCGCCGCCTCGTACAAGTCAAGCGACATCTCTTTCAGGCGCTCGGCAACGTCCGCCCCCACGATCTCTTCCATCTGCTCGAAGCTGATGGGTTCGTCGTCGGCGCCCACCGCCGCCTTGATCGCAGGCAAGAACAGAGGCTGCGCGAGTTTGTTGCCGATCTTCAGACCGGCGGGCAGCGCCGTGCCCTGAAATTCGCCGGTGCGGGTGTACTCGTCAAACATGCGCCGGGTCATGTAGCCAACCACGGTGCACTCGATGGGATACATCCGGAGGCGCTGGACAACCATGGCGCGATTCTTGACGGTGGGCGGCACGTCGTCGGAAAGGTAGTGATTGGGGGCCACGTCCGCAAGCTGCTCGAACCACCATTTCGAAATCGCGTTCACCATCTCGCCCTTGCCGGGAATGATGGTGGGAAGTACGCGGTCGAGTACGCTCATGCGGTCGGTCGTCACGAGCATGATGATCTCGTTGCCACTGTGTGCAACCGGGTGAATAGGCGCGTATACATCGTGCACCTTGCCCGTGTAGACGCGAGACCAATTCGGAACTGAGAGCACAGTAACCTCCTCGCGCCTCGCTCGAATCAATTCTTTAAGTGTAAACCACGCCACACTATCCGAGGCATGCTAGCAGTGTGCAAAGATGGAGGGGAAGCACTCGGCTTCCCCTCCATCGGATGCTTAAGCGCTAGATGCTAGCGATTAGGCCTGTGCGGCCTCGATGCGCTCGCGGAACTTGGCAAGCTGTTCACGCATCTCGTTAGGCAGCTTGTCACCGAACTGGGTGAAGTACTCTTCGGTCGCATCCACTTCGTTCGCCCATGCGCCCGGGTCGGTCTCGAAGAGCTTGGCCCAGACCTCGTCGGTAACCTCATCGAGGCCCTCAAGGTTGAAGTCTTCCTTCTTCGGGTAGCGACCAGTCAGGCCGTCCTCGGCCTCAACCTTGCCGGAGACGCGGCGGACGATCCAGTCAAGGACGCGCGAGTTGTCGCCGAAGCCCGGCCACAGGAAGTTGCCATCCTCGTCGCGGCGGAACCAGTTGACCTGGTAGATGCGCGGGAACTTGTCTCCAAGCTCCTTCTGCATCTCGAGCCAGTGGCTCCAGTAGTCGGCCATGTTGTAGCCACAGAACGGGAGCATTGCGAACGGATCGTGACGCAGCGAGCCAACCTTGCCCTCTGCAGCAGCGGTCTGCTCGGATGCGACCGTGGCACCCACGTAAACGCCGTGGTCCTGATCGAATGCCTCGGCAACCAGCGGAACGTTGGTCGCACGGCGGCCGCCGAAGAGGATCGCGTCGATCGGAACGCCCTCGGGAGCATCCCAGTCAGGAGCGATGATCGGGCACTGCGCGGCAGGAACCGTGAAGCGCGAATTCGGGTGAGCTGCGAGCTCGCCGGACTCGGGCGTCCAGTCATTTCCGTGCCAGTCGATGAGGTGCTCAGGCGTTTCGCCGTCGATGCCCTCCCACCAGACGTCGCCATCATCAGTCAGAGCAACGTTGGTGAAAATGGAGTTCGCACGAGCGGTGTCCATTGCCATCGGGTTGGTCTTGTAGGACGTGCCCGGTGCGACGCCGAAGAAGCCGGCCTCGGGGTTGATTGCGTAGAGGCGGCCATCGGCGCCCGGACGCAGCCATGCGATGTCGTCGCCGACCGTCTCGACCTTGTAGCCGTCAATGGTCGGAAGCAGCATGGCGAGGTTCGTCTTGCCGGTAGCCGACGGGAACGCGCCGGTGATGTGGTACTGCTCGCCGGTCTTCTCGTCCGTCAGGCGGAGGATGAGCATGTGCTCGGCCATCCAGCCATCGCGGCGAGCCATCGTCGAGGCAATACGCAGGGCGTAGCACTTCTTACCGAGCAGGGCGTTGCCGCCGTAGCCGGAGCCGTAGGACCAGATCTCGTTGGTCTCAGGGAAGTGCGTGATGTACTTTTCGTCGTTGCACGGCCAGGTGGTGTCCTCGCGCTCGTTGCCATCGGCATCGATGAGCGGGTAGCCAACCGAGTGAACGGCCGGAACCCAGGCCTCGCCGTCGCCGATCAGCTTGAGAGCCTCTTCGCCCATGCGCGTCATGATGCGCATGTTGACGACGACGTACGGTGAATCGGTCAGCTCAATACCGAGCTGGGAGATCGGGCCGCCGAGCGGACCCATCGAGAACGGGATGACGTACATCGTGCGGCCAGCCATCGAGCCGTGGAAGACGCCTTCCTCACCAATAAGGGTTTCCTTCATCTGCTTGGGATCGGCCCAGTTGTTCGTGGGGCCCGCATCTTCTTCCTTCTCTGAGCAGATGTAGGTGCGCGACTCAACACGAGCCACGTCCGACGGGAGCGAGCGAGCCAAGAACGAATTCGGGCGCTTCTCCTCGTTCAGGCGGATAAACATTCCGCTCTCCACCATCTCGCCAGTGAGGCGGTCCCACTCTTCGTCGGATCCATCTACCCAGTAGATGTCCTTCGGCGTCGTAATGTTGGCAACTTCAGTTACCCATTCGACGAGATCGTTCGGCGCAAATTCCGGCGCGCCAGCACGGACGTCCTCAACATTGAACGCTTTTTCTGTCATCGCATTTCCTCCTAGAGATTGGCGATGTGTGGATTGTTTCCACTGACCATTATTCTTAAAGAAACTGTAAATTTCTTGGGACTATCGGGCATTGCGCAATAAGCATAACCAAGAAAAATACGGGTTTTCTCCATGTTGAATAGGTTGGGCAGATTGAGTGCATAGTTAGTGTGCTCCACATACCAGAACTCTCCCTCTCACGCATCCCCCTTTGTATCGAACTGCGAGACGCTCCGGACTTTCGTCCCCTAATTAGTATGAAATCAACTCGGGCATGGCAGTATGTTTTCCAACACCCGTCTAACGAAAAGGTGACTCATGACGACAAAGACTTCACCCAGGAGCAAGAGGGTCCTTGCCTTGGGTCTACTGGCACCGCTGGCGCTCACAATCGCAGCGTGCGAATCCGATACGACGATCTCCATCTTGGAAAATGGCGACGCCAGAATGACGATGGAGATCCACGACACCGACGGCATCCTCGAAATTGGCGGGTTGACCTCCTGTGACGACTTCATGGAGGACTTTGTTGGCAGCGAGGACGACTACACGGTCGAAGACATCTCCTCGGGTGGTCACTTGGGCTGCCGCATCACGGTGGATTCCTACGGCTCCGTCGTTGACGGAGAAACGTTGAAGGAGACCGACTCCACCTACATCTTCGAGGTTCCGGCGGATGAAGCTGCGGATGAGCTCGGCAGCGACGATCTGGACATGCTCGCCGCGATGGGCTTCGGCTTCACCTTCAACATCGAGATGCCAGGCGACATCATCCAAGCCGACGGCGCACAGATCAGCGGAAATCGCGCCACGTATGACGATCCAAACGCTTTGACGCAAGGCATCTACGTCGAGGGTTACAAGTCTGGCAGTGGCACAGCCCCGACCACGGATGACCCGACGACGGACGACCCCACCACGGATGATCCGACGACGAACGGTTCTGAGCGAATTGATCCGACAGACACAACCGAGCCCGGGACTGTTTCCGGGGAGCCTGCGGGCGAGCCAGGCCGCGACGACGGCTTCCCTGTGTGGGCGTGGGTCCTCATTGGTGTTGCCGCACTTGCGGCCATCGGCGGCATCGTATTCGCCGTGACCCGTAAGAAGGACGGCGGCCAGGGCGGACCGGGTGGCCCAGGTTACCCAGGTGGCCCTCAGGGCGGACCTAACCAGGGTGGCCCCGGATTCGGACAGGCTCCGTACGGACAGTCCGCTCCCGGCTACGGCCAGCAGGGCGGTTACGGCCAGCAGGGCGGTTACGGTCAGCAAGGCGGCTACGGCCAGCAGGGCGGCTACGGCCAGCAGCAGACTCAGCAGTTTGCTCCCGGTCACGGCGACGGCGGCCGACCAGCCCCGCACAACCCGGGCGGTTACGACCAGTCACCGAACGTTCCGCAGTCTGGCGGCGCGCAGGGCTCCTACGGCCAGGGCGGCGCTGAGGGCGGCTACTACGGCAGCTCGCAGAATGGTTCCGGCCAAGGATTCAGCCGCGGCGGTGCCGAGGGTGGATTCAACCAGACCGGCGACGGGACGGGCCGGTAAGGCAAACTAGCAAGTAGCCGGTGGTAGCTGAGCTACCACCGGCTACTTTGTGCCTATCACTCGATCGCTAGTCAGTGAGCGGATAGCGCACGATCGTCTGCGTGCGCTCCGGGCCCACGCCAATGGAGGAGATTCGGCAGCCCGAGAGCTCCTCCAGCCGCAGCACGTAATTCTGTGCATTGTCGGGAAGATCCGAGAACTTGCGGCACTCGGAGATGTCCTCGTTCCAGCCGGGCAGGTATTCGTAAATCGGCTCGGCGTGGTGCATATCCGTCTGGCTTTCGGGCATGTCTTCCACGCGCCCGTGATCGATCGTGTACGCCACGCACACGGGAATCTGCTCGATGCCCGTGAGCACATCGAGCTTGGTCAGCACGATGTCCGTCAACGAGTTCACTCGCGATGCAAAGCGAGCCACCACGGCGTCGTACCATCCCGTACGCCGCGGGCGCCCCGTCGTCGTGCCGTACTCGCCTCCGGCCTCGCGCAGGCGCTCCCCCTCCTCGCCGACTTGCTCCGTGGGGAACGGCCCCTCGCCCACGCGGGTCACGTACGCTTTGGCGACGCCGACCACGCGGTCGATCCGGCGCGGGCCGACGCCCGATCCGGTGCAGGCGCCCGCGGCCGTGGCCGAGGATGAGGTGACGAACGGGTAGGTGCCGTGGTCGATGTCGAGCATGAC
>NZ_JBHWPL010000093.1:0-46456 GCF_043424875.1 Trueperella sp.
GCGTGTCCCGCCTGGCGGTACGCCAGGCGGAACCGTGGGCTAGGGCGAGGAAAGATCGAACCTTAGCCCTTGACAGCACCTCCGGTGAGACCGGAGACGATGTACTTCTGCAGGAAGAGGAACAGCAACAGAATCGGCAGCGCCGAGATCACAGATCCGGCAGCGAACCAGTCCCAGTGCTTGTCGTTTCCACCAACCCAGAGGTTCATGCCGACCGCCAGCGTCCAGTTCTGCTGGCTGGTCAGGATAGTCCTCGACAGGATGAAGTCGTTGAATGCCGAAATGAAGGACAAGAGTCCAACGACTGCGAGAATCGGGATAACCAGCGGCATGATGATTCCCCAGTAGACCTGGGCGTGGCTCGCGCCATCAATCTTTGCTGCCTCATCCAACTCGATCGGGATCGAGTTGAAGAAGCCGTACATCAGGAAGGTATTCGCACCGAGTGCGCCTCCCAAGTACACGCTGATAAGAGCAATCTTCGAATCGATACCGAGCCACGGGATGACGTCACCGAGCGTGGTCAGGAGGAGGAAGATTGCAACGAAGGTCAGCAGCTGCGGGAACATCTGGATGACCATGAGGGACATGAGCGTGACCTTGCGGCCCTGGAAGCGGTAACGCGAGAACGCGAATGCCGCAGCGGCGCCCATGAGAACGGTTCCGATCGCGGTGACGACGCCGATGATCAGCGTATTCTTCAGCCACGTCCAGAACATCGTGTCGTTCAGCTCGGTGAAGTTTTGCACCGAGACGTCCGAGAACATCTCGTTTGCACCGGTCAGGGTGGTGGAGATGTTGGGATTCAACGCGGCCGAAAGGATGTAGACGATCGGGAACGCTGCATAGACGACGGCAATGACGCCGACGACGTGCCGGAACCCGAGCTCGCGGAACCAGCGGCCAAAGGGCATCTTGTTCTCGCGAACCTTGAGCTGACCAGCGTCCACTCCGCCTGCATCCATGACGCCCGTGTGGTCCACGCTGACGTTCGCATCGACTTGCTTCTGTGTCATGATCCCAACCCTTCAAACGCGTTCGACTTCCTGAACGAGTACAGCGAGACGCTGCCCACGATGAGGAAGATGACCAGCGACATGGCGGCGGCGAGACCGTAGTTCGGTAGCGCTTCGCCCGTCAGGCCAGCGATCTTGTAGACCATCGAAATCAGGATGTCCGTGTGTCCAACTGGCACCGAGGCGTCCGCCATTGACGGCCCACCTCCGTTCAACATGTAAATCAGGTTGAAGTTGTTGAAGTTGAACGCGAAGGACGAAATCAGCAGCGGCGTCAGGGAAATCATGAGCTGCGGCAACGTGACGTTTCGCCACACCTGGAAGGTGGACGCACCGTCGATTTTCGCCGCTTCTACGATGTCACCAGGAATGGACTGCAGTGCGCCCGTGACGATGAGGAACATGTAGGGGAAGCCCATCCACAGGTTCACCAAGATCACGGAGACCTTCGCCATCGTGGGATCTGTGAGCCACGGAATCGCTGTCCCTAACATTTCGTTGAAGAAGCCGTATCTCGCGTTCATCAGACCTGCGAACAGGAAGGCCGTCATGAATGACGGGAACGCGTATGGCAACAGCATGATTGTTCGGTAGATCCGGCGGCCCTTCATGCGCTCGTCGTTCATCACCATCGCGAGGACCATACCGAGGATGAACGTCGTCAGCACCGACATCGCGGCGAAGATGACGTTCCAGATCAGCACGCTGAAGAACGGCTGCGCATAGCGCGAATCGGAGAAGCCCTGCACGAAGTTGTCGAAGCCGACGTTCACGCGCCAGCCAACTCCGAGATTTGTGCCCTCTTCCGTTTCAAAGAAGCCGGTCTCGTCGTTGGCATAGTAGATGTCGCCAGTATCGTTATTGATCATGGCGTCGCGCTCGTCGTCGTACGTGAGCGAGGACGTGAACTGGAATGCCGTCGTACCCGTTTGGGTACCGATCGAGCCGTCCTCTGGATCGTCTGTGAGCGGTACTCGTAGCTGGATGATCTCCTGCTGGCGAGCCGTAATATCCGCTCCCGTGAGCGAATCCCAGCCGTCAACAGAAACGATGCGGCCGTCTGCGACCTCCCCGTCGGCGGGCTCAAGCGGCTGCTCGGCAGTGCCAACCTGCAGCTCGTCGTCGGCGATCACGGCAAAGCCAAGTTCGCCGTCCTTCTGGACGAGCATGAGCGGGTACTGGGGCGAACCCTCGACTCGCTTAAAGTTGTTCTGGAGAAGAAGGGCGTTGATGGCCTTCGGCTTATCCAGCGTGTGCTGGTGGCCGTAATTCGTGAAGGCAATGTAGCCCGTGTACACGATTGTGAACGCCTGGAAGACCAGCAGGAACACGAGTCCCGGCGTCAGGTACTTCAGCGCGAGCGTGCGCTTGGAGAAGTACACCCAATCAATGAAAAGTAAAAGAACGACCATGAGGCCGCCGAGTAGCCAAGAACCCTGGCCAAACGCGGTGAAGATAATATAGATTCCGAGGGCATTCACCAATGCCATGAGAATGAGTTTGACAACGAAGCCGGGTCTCCAGCTCGTCGCGTGGGAATCCTTCTTGCGATTCTCTTGGCGGCGCCGTTGCCTTTTCTTACTCCCCTCGGACTGAACCGTCATCGACGACATGGTTCCTCCTCAAGTTGTGTGCTGCTGTTATTGTATAAGTGCCGGCCGGTGAAAAGACCGGCCGGCACTCATACGCTACTCAATGGTTTAGTTACCCATCTCGGTTTCGATGTCCGAGATCATCTTCTCCCAGACGCCTGCCGGATCGGCATCGCCTGCGATGATCTGTGCTTCGGTCTTGCCCCAGAAGCCCCAGACAGCACCCATCTCGGGGAGCGCCGGCATCGGGAGTGCATCTTCGCCAGCAGCGGCGAAGCCAGCCATGAGCGGATCCTGCTCGGCCGTTTCAGCCGACGCCGTCAGAGCCGGAAGACGCTGACCGATGTTGTACAGCTCGTCCTGGACTTCTTCGGAACCGACGTAGTTCACGAGGAAGTCGGTTGCGAGGAGCTGCTGAGCCGAACCACCGTTGATGAATCCGCCCTGAACGCCAAGGAACGGCGATGCCGGGTTGTCACCGGTGGTCGGGATCGGGTCAACAGCAATGTTCATGCCCTCGAAGTCGCCAATCATCCACGGGCCACCCAGGATGTAGGGGGACTGGCCGTTCTTGAATGCGTCAACTGCGATGTCGTAGGAGACGTTGGTGTCAAGAACACCGGTGCCTGCCTCGCCGTTGTCGGAGAGCCACTGCGCGAACGCGAGACCCTCTTCGCCACCGAGGTTGAGGTTGGCGGTGTAGTTGTTCTCGTCATCGAGCTCGAAGACCGGGCCCGAGAACGATGCCTCGAACGGGAACATCGTGTACGGATCGCCATCTGCACCAATCTGCATGATGAACGGGTACTCAACACCTGCGGTCTCGCCCATCGCGATCATCTCGTCGAAGGTTGCCGGGGTCTCATCAACGAGGTCGGCGTTGCGGAAAATTGCAAGGTTCTCAACTGCGTAAGGAACGCCGTAGGTGGTTCCCTCGTAGGTGAAGGCGTTGACTGCAAGCTCGTTGAAGTCGCCCGCGCGGTCGCCAAGCTCAACCGGCGCAACAAGGCCGTTGGTGACGAACTCGCCAAGCCAGTCGTGAGCGCCGAAGACGATGTCTGGGCCCTCTCCGGCGCCAGCCTGCGAAGCAAACTCAGAACGCATCTGGTCGTTTTCCTTGACGACGAGCTCGACAGTATTACCGGTGTCGGCCTCGTAGTTGTCTGCTGCAATCTGGAAGGCTGGCTCGCGGTTCGCGTCAGTCCAGATCACGAGGTTGCCGCCGCCAGCAGGTGCGTCGCCGGTATCCTCAGTAGTTCCTTCATCGGTCTGCTCAGCGGTGGTTTCGCCCGAGGTGGTCTCGGTGCCCTCATCCGAGCAGGCTGCCAACGTAAGTGCCAGACCTGCCGATGCAATAAGCGCAATGCTCCGTCGCATTTTCTCTCCTCTATGTTTTCAGAAATTGCGGCACGCACGAGAATTCAGATCTCATAAAGCTTCAATGCTCATGCGGGGTCGCGTAGTTTCGATTATATGGTTTCGGCAATGCTATGCAATGCCTTACACGCATCTTGCAAGAATCGTGAGGTGGCATTTCGCGATTTACCGGTACAAACCCATCATTGCCGTGCACGAGCCCCGCACTGTTATGCAAATTTGGCGACATTCCGGTGTAAATCATTTAAGATTTAGAAAGGCCAATGACGACCTATATTCATGGAGGAGATCCATGGCTCGACAAATTCGACTCTCAGACATCGCCGCTCAGGCCGGAGTCTCTACGGCGACTGTCTCGCGCGTACTCAATGGCAAAGATTCTGTCGCCCCCGAAACGCGTCAGGCTGTCATCGCCGCACTCGATCTCCTCGGCTACGAGCGCCCCGAGCGTCTTCGCGAGCGCAACGGCGGCCTCATCGGCTTGATCGTCCCCGAGTTGACCAACCCCATTTTCCCGTATCTCACCCAGGCGATCGCCTCGGCAATGACGCTCCAGGGCTACACTCCCCTGCTCGGCACGCAGATGGCAGGCGGCGCCACCGAGGACGCGTACGTTGACGCGATGCTCAACCATCAGGTCGCAGGTTTCATCTTCGCATCCGGCCTGCACGCGGATTCCACGGCAAATATCGAACGCTACGAACGCATCTCCGCACGTAACATCCCGTTCGTCACGATCAACGGCGCCCACCCGGCACTGTCGAATCCCGATTTCTCGACGGACGCCACGTCGGCAATCCGCCAAGCCATCCGCCATCTTGCCGCGCTCGGCCATCGCCAGATTGGTTTCGCCTCCGGTCCCCTGCGCTTCATTCCATCACGTGACAAGACCGAGGCCTACATCGAGACGATGCGGCAGATCCTGCCGAACGAGAAGCCCCGCGTCGTCCACACTCTGTACACCGTCAACGGTGGCCAGTCGGCCGCGGCGCAGCTCATCACGTCTGGCTGTACGGCGATCATCTGCGGCTCGGATATCATGGCCTTCGGCGTGATCCGGCATTGCAAGGCGGCCGGGCTGTCTGTTCCCCACGACGTCTCGGTGGTCGGCTTCGACGATTCGCCTTTCACGGGCTTCGCGGATCCGCCGCTAACCACCTTGCGCCAGCCGGTCAAGAACATGTCCGAGGCCGCGGTGACCACACTACTTGCGATGATTCAGGGAGAGCCCGCCCACGTTGGCAAGATGCGTTTCGAGCCCGAGCTCATCGTTCGCGAGTCGACAGCGGTCAGGCGCACCTGACGGCGTCGCACGTGTACGCACCCAACTAACCGCCCACCGAACACGACGACGACTAAGAAAAGGACACAATGACGGTACTGCTCCACGCCGAGACTGAACCCAGCCACTGGTGGAGAGAGGCGGTGATTTACCAGATCTACCCGCGCTCGTTTGCCTCGTCAGCTGGCCCGATCGGTGATCTGCAGGGCATCATCTCCAAGCTTGGCTACCTGCGTGATCTCGGCGTCGACGCCGTGTGGCTCTCCCCGTTCTATCTGTCCCCGCAAAAGGACGCGGGCTACGACGTCACGAACTACCGGCAGGTTGACCCGATGTTCGGTACGAATGAGGACGCCGAAGAGCTCATCACCGCAGCCCACGAGCACGGCCTGAAGATCATCGTGGATCTCGTCCCAAACCACACCTCCGACCAGCACGAATGGTTCCAGCGCGCCCTCGCCGATCCGGCCGCTCCCGAGCGTGATCTCTATTGGTTCCGCGACGGCAATGACGGTGGCGCCATCCCACCAAACGACTGGCTGTCCATCTTCGGCGGCGCGGCCTGGACGCGCGTGTGTGACCGCCCCGATGCGCCGGGCTCGGCGTGGGAGAACGATCAGCAGTGGTATCTCCATCTCTTTGATTCCACCCAGCCAGACCTCAACTGGGATCACCCGACGGTCCACGAGGAGTTCCGCAACATCTTGCGCTTCTGGCTCGATCGCGGCGTTGATGGCTTCCGCGTTGACGTGGCGCACGGCCTAGCCAAGGACCCCGAGATTCCCGATTGGCAGTTCCATTACGACATGGTCTCCGGCGGCGGCGACGCCCCCGCGAACATTCCGCCTCCCCCGCAGTGGAACCGCCCCGAAGTGCACGACATCTTCCGCGAGTGGCGCGAGGTGCTCAACGAGTACGGCGAGGACCGCGCGATGGTCGCCGAGGCGTGGGTGGATGACATCGAGGACTTGGCCAAGTACGTGCGCTCCGATGAGATGCACCAGGCGTTCAACTTCGACTTCCTCGTCGCGCCCTTCGACGTCGACGCCTACCGCACCACCATCCGCGAATCGCTCGCTGCGATGGACTCCGTCGGCGCGCCGACCACGTGGGTGCTCTCCAATCACGACGTCGTCCGCGCGGTTTCCCGGTTCGGGTTGAGTGAAACCGGCAAGGGTCCCAACGGGATAAGAGTCGACGACGAACAGCCGGATGTCCAGCTCGGTTTCGACCGCGCGATCGCGGCTCACGTCCTCCAAGCGGCCCTCCCGGGCTCGGCCTACATCTATCAGGGTGAGGAACTTGGCCTGCCCGAGCACATGGCACTACCCGACGCCGTGCGCGAGGATCCCGCCTTCTTCCGCACGCGCGGGATCGAGGCCGGGCGCGATGGATGCCGTGTTCCCATGCCGTGGTCGGCACACGAGCCGAGCTACGGTTTCTCCGCGACGGGCGAGTCCTGGCTCCCCCAGCTCGACGAGTTCGGCAAACTCGCAGCCGACCAGCAGGAGACCGACGCGTCCTCGACCCTCCACACCTTCCGGCACCTCTTTGCCGAGCGGCGCCGCCTGCAGATGGCGCGGGCCGCACTCTATGACGTCGACGAACACGGCGACCACCTGCACTACGTCTCCCGCTTAGATGGGCGCGACGACGTCCACGTGGTCCTCACCTTCGATACCGGGGCTCAGCTCCCAGAGGGAGCCGAGGTTCTCGTGTGCTCACGCGAGCTCGGCACCGACGCCGTCATCCCGCCAAATACCGCCGTGTGGTACATGCGCGGCTGAGCGATCCGCGAGCGCAGGCCGCTCGAACGCGCGCCTAGAACGTTGCTCTAAAACAGGGCGTTGGTCAGCGCCTTGCGCGCCGCGACCACGATGTCCTGCGAGGGCCCGAGGATGTCAAAGTAGGCGATCAAGCGCTGGCGGGCGGCCTCGCGGTCATCACCCGAGGTTGCACGAACGACGTCGATGAGTCGCGCGAACGCCGCATCGGGGCGCTGGAACGAAAACTCGACGTCAGCCGCGCGCAGCTGCGCCTCCAGATCCGTGATCGGAGCGTCATGCGCCGCGAGCAACACCTTCTGCGGAGCCTCCGGATCGCCATCCGGGTTGATCTTCGCGATGCGCTGGAGCAGCTCCACCTGATGGAGCGCCGTCTGCGCCTCGTCGTCGCCGGGATTCTGGGAGATCGCCTTCGTGTAGGCGGCGTGGGCGGCCTCGAGGTCGCCGTTCTCGAGCGCCTCCAAGCCTTCCTTATGCAGCGGCGGAATCTCGGGCTCGGGCGGCGTCGCGTTGGCGTCACCGTCGAGCACCGCGTTCAAGCCGTACTGCTCGCCCGCCTGCAAAATCTTCTCGATCGTTTCCGTCAGCTGCGCCTCGTCGGGAAGCCCCTGGAATAGCGGCACCGGCTGACCCTGAAGCAGCGCGGCCGCCGAGGGGACGGCGTCGGTCCCGAAGGCCTGCGCGACATCCGCGTTCTCGTCAGTATCGACCTTCGCGAGCTGGAAGCGCCCCTGGTTCGCGATGGCCAGCCGCTCGAGCTGGGTGATGAGCTTCGCCGAGTTCTCCGAGCGCGCCGAATGGAATGCCACGATGACGGGCAGCTTGCTCGAGGTGGTAATCGCGCCCTGTAGATTCTTCGAGGTCAGTTCGACGACGTAGGGTCCGGGTACGACCGTGGCTCCGCCACCGTCCGCGCCGGTTTCGCCAACCAGGCCATCGTTGGTAGGGGTTTGCTTCTGGAACGCCGACAGGTCGTAGGCGCCACCAAGCGATCCGTTGATCGACATTGTTCCTCCTTGGACGGTTTAGTCGCCCGCCACGCTCTCCACACTAATCAGGGTGGGCTGGGAAGAGCCAATCACCTCAACCACGGGATCCGCGCCAGCCGGTGGCACATAGAAGGCCACGATGGTCGCGTAGTTCGCGATCCCCTGCTGGTCGATCTCGAGCATAGCGTTATCGCCCTCTTGCTCATGAATCGCGCCGATCTGGCCGCCGATGCGCAAGGTTGCGTCCTCGTTAGTCTTGGTGATTCGGACCTGATAGGTCATCTCGCCCACAACCACGAGGCCGCCGGAGGCAGTAGACACTCCGCGCAGCCCGCCCTCTCCCACGGCGAAATCGGTGGCGGCGGTGCCGAGGTCGCCCAGCGACTCGACGAACGAATCCTGCTGCTCGGCGATCTGCGTGTAGAGCGGGTCATCCGGGGAGAACTGAATCGACTGCTGCTCGCGCGTGCCGTTATAGCGGGCGTACTGCGCGAGCACCTCGGCCGGGTCCACGGCGTAATCGGCCGCGTCCACCTCGGGGAAGCCCGCGGTGTCACTGAGCTGCGAGACAATCTCGGGCAGGTTCGACGTACCGAACAGTTCGATATCCGCCCACAGGTGGTAGTTGCCGCGCGGCCCATTCTGGCTCCACACAGACAGGGTGGCGAGGTTCTTTCCATCGCGCGGAGGCACGGTGGTCATCATCGTGCGCGGGTAGGCGGTTCCGGATACGACCGGCGAGCCTTCCGTGGCAACCAGCATCGGATCCAGCTCGTACGCGTCACCAAGTAGCGACTCGAGCTGAAGCTGCGCCGCCCGGTACGTGCGCGCGGGACCGTTCACTCGGCCAGTGAGGTCGGCCGGGTCCAAGCTTTCGTTGGCGGCCGCGATTCCCGCCTCGGTTTCGGTGGCGATCTCCGCGTACTTTTCATCGGAGACAATCGCGTGCTCGTTATTTCCCGACGTCGGCTGCGGCACGTCCTCCTGCGAGGCACACGCGCTCAGCGTCAGCGCCAGGGCCGTGCTCATCGTCAGAGCTGCAAACTTACGCATTGTTGTCATCTCCCTTCGTCCACGGGGAACCCCACGAGAAGTTCCACAGCGATCGCCAGTCCTTATCCTCCGGATCAACGACGCCGTCCGGGTCCGTTGCGTCCGGGTGCGTTGCGTCCGGGTCCGTGGCCTCAGTCTGGTCAGCGTTGGCCTGGTGGTCCTGGTCAGGTTTAGGTTGTTCAGCTTCGGATACGACGAGGCGGTCGGACTCATCCAAGTCGCGTTCGCGAATCTCGGTGTTGGCACCCGGGAGGATGCCCACGCCGAGCGCTCCGCCCGTCGTCGCGATGGCATCCTCGACGTTGCGCTCAGACGCCTGATCGGCGTTGGCCTGCTCGGCGTCAGCCTCTGGCTCGGGCAGAATCAGGCGGTCGGATTCTTCAAGCTCGCGCTCGCGGATATCCGACTTCGCGCCCGGCATGATGCCCGCCCCGAGTGCGCCGCCCGTCGTCCGCGCGGCCTCCTCACGAGAATCCCCGATGCGAGACAAAACGGTGGTGTCGGCGTCCTGACGTTCGCGGCGCTCCGCGGCGTCCTTCTTATTGACCGAGGCATCCTGACGCGAGCTGATCAACAGCAAGCCGCCAATGAGAGCCAAGAGAACTCCGATCACGACGATCGGAACCGGGTTGGACGTCACGAGAGAGCGATCCCACGTCAGCGTCATGTCTGGAGCTTGGGCCGTCGTCGTCGACACAATAAGTGACTGCTGAACCGACTGATCCGGGTCAAGAGTGAACTCGACTGTTCCCGTTCCCGTGCCGGACTCAATCCACTGATCCATCTGGGAGATGTTCCATGCGCCATCGGCGCCGGGCGTAGCGACGGCGTCCACACCTTCGGGAGTTCCGGGAAGCTCCTCATAAGTGGGCGTATCCCAATCGCTCAGGCCGGTCACCTTCACAGCCGCGGCGTCCCCGATGAAGTCTTCAACGTCCTGCGTGGAGCCGACGCCCCAGTGGATCTCCCCCTCGGGGGCGGTCAGCGAGACCTCCACCGTGTCATTAACAAGGTGGAGAACGCCGGGCGCGGTGTACATCATCTGCGCCTCGCCCGCTGGGATGGTTACCTCAACGATCGTCGAATCCTCGTTCGTGGTGCCGCGCACAATGCCAAACGTGGCAAGCGCGACGCCCAGAAAGGCAAGAAATAGTCCGCCAATCCGTTTCATACCTATAATCCTTCTCCCAGGTGCCGGAGCATTCATAACAATTGTGTAACATTACCGGGTTTTGGTAATAAGATCATCGTAGTGTGAGTGAACCGACCTCACCGAGCAGTACGCTGAAGGAAGACGGAACTTCTCAAGGAGAACAAGTGAGCGAACAATTCCCTATCGTCATGCGCGGATATGATCGCGCGCAGGTCGATGAGCGCGTGGCACAACTCGAGTCCAACCTCGCCCAGACGAGGGACCACGTCTCGCGTCTGGACGCGCAGATCCTGCAGCTGTCAGCTGACCTCTCGGAGGCTCAGGTGGCGCTTGAGGAAAACGAGCGCCCCTCGTACTCCGGACTCGGCACCCGCGTTGAAAGGCTTCTTCGCTCCACGGAAGAACAGGCCCTTGACCTCATGACGCGCGCCCGCAAGGACGCCTCCAAACTGCTCGCAGACGCACAGGCTAAGGCCGACCAACTGCGATCCTCGGCCGAGTCCGACAGTCAAAAGACCCTCGCCCGAGCCGAGAAGGAGGCCACGACGATGCGTTCCGAAGCACAGTCCGAGGCGGCAGCCCTGTCCGAAACCACTCGCCGGACCTCCGAGGAAATGGTTTCCTCTGCCGAGCGCGAGGCCAAGCGCCTGCGTTCGCAGGCAGAGTCCGATTCGACGTCCCTGCGCTCGCAGGCAGAGCACGAGGCGGCCGAACTGCGCGCCTCCGTCGAGGCCGAGATGACGAAGCTGCGCTCCGAAGTTGAGCAAGAAGTTCAGCGGATGCGCTCCGAGGCAGACAACGAGATCGCCACCAAGTCCGAAGAATCGGCTCGCACGCTCGCCGAACGCGACGCCGAGCTTCGCGACCGCGCCAACGAGATGATCAAGAGCGCCGAATCCGAGGCGCAGGATGCCGAGGCCCGCATGGTCGAGGCCACCAAGCGAGCCGAGGAACTCACGAACTCCTCACACGAGGATGCACAGACGATCCTGCAGGAAGCTCGCGACGAGGCTGCAGCGATCCTTCAAGAGGCACGCGAGGAGGCCGCGCGGATTCGGGGCGAGGCGGATCAGGAAGCGGGCGACGCCCGCAAGTCCGCCGACGAGCACGTGGAATCCCTGCGCGAACAGCGCGAGTCGCTCCAGTCCTATCTCGAGGATATGCGCGCCATGCTGACCTCATCCAAGCACTCGATCGTGCTTGATGAGATCGTGGAATCGGCGGGCTCAAAGCAGACGCCAGAGCAGGCCGACGAGCCAGATCAAACCGATATGCCAGAGCGGACCGAGTAGGAACTCACGCCTGGGCGCGGCCGCGTGGCCGCGCCCGCCCATCAGTGGCGGGTCTCCTCCCAGCGCACAGCGTGAGCGTAGAAGTCCTTGAGGATCTTCGCTAATTCGTGCGGCTTTTCATCGGCCGCGAAGTGTCCCACGCCCTCGATCTCCTTGATGCGGGGCTGATCCGTGCGTAGCGCGAGCTTCATGTATGACTCGAGCGAGGCCGTCGGATCCTCCGTACCGCGGATGAAATAGACAGGGCCCTTCACCAGCGAGACCGAGCCGGAGCGATCCTCGCGGTTCGCCATCGCGCGCTGGATCCATGCCAGTCCCTCGTTCGGCAGCGCCTTGAAACGCTCATCGAGTGAATCGCGAATCTCCTTGGGCGTGTCCGTGCCGACCATCGTGGTCGTCCAATCCTTGACGGCCTCGTATCCTTCGCCGCGGTCGGCCTGCTCGGCCACGCCCCGGCGGAAAGCCTTGCGATCGTCGTCGTCGGAATCGATGTTCGTATCCATCAGCGCGAGTCCGGCCACCATGTCCGGGTGGGCGGCGGTGAAGTCGGCTGCCACGGAGCCGCCCATGGACAGGCCACCCAGCGCGATCATCTTGATGCCGAGCTCGTCAAGGCGAGCCTTGATCGCCTCAACGAAGGTTTTGGTATTCGGTTCCCCGTCGCTCAGCTCCTCGCCGCGAGGCGACTCGCCAAAGCCAGGGGCGTCGAAGGTCAGGACGTCGATGTCTGACAGGTCGGCGCGAACCGAGTCCCACATGGTCGAATCCAGCGGGAGCGCGTGCAAAAGCACGAGGGGAAGGTCAGATTCAGGGCCAGTTCTACGGTAAGCAATCATGGTTTAACGCTACCATCACCACCCCGTCGCTTGATGCCCTTTCGCCTTCCAGCAACTCGTGTGCCAATGCCTGCGAGCCCGTTGACCAGCCTCGGCGCCGAACCAGGAATCTTCCGTCCAGGCGACGACGTGTGCTTCGCCCACGAGGATCAGCCCCTGGCACGCGGGACACACGTATTCTTTGCGACCCGCGCGAACCTGATGGACCTTGAACTCCATGCCGTTATCGGCAGTCTCGTAGCTCGTGTAGTTCATGAGCCGACTCACGTCGAGGGGCTGGTACTCCCCCGAATGCTTGCGCCCGTGGGCGCGTCTGCGCCGGGCCACTAGAACAGCCGATCCTCGGGGTTATCCACGCCGCGCATGGCGTCGTAGTCGAGCACCACGCATTCGATCCCGCGATCCTCCGCGAGCACGCGTGCCTGCGGGCGGATCTCCTGCGCCGCGAAAATACCGCGGATGGGTTGGAGCGTCGAATCGCGCTCCAGCAACGTGAGGTAGCGGGTCAGCTGCTCCACGCCGTCGATCTCGCCGCGGCGCTTGACCTCCACCGCGATATGCCCCGATCCGTCCTTAACCAGCAGGTCAACCGGGCCGATCGCCGTGGGGTACTCGCGGCGAATGAGCCGCACGTCCTTGCCCAGAATGTCAGTCTGCTCGGACAGGAGCTTTTGGAGGTGATCCTCCACGCCGTCCTTAAACAGGCCGGGCTCTTGCCCGAGGTCGAGCGTCATCTCATCGTGAATCTCGTAAATCTGGATGAGGAGCGCGTCGTCAGTCTTGTCATGATCCACGCGCCAGACCTCGCTCACGCCGCTCTCGCGTTCCTCGTCGCTCGGCTCGTCCACAGTCATCGTGCACGGCGGGGACATCCAGTTCAGCGGCTTGTAGGACCCGCCATCGGCGTGCACGAGCACCGCGCCGTCCGCCTTGATCATCAGGGCGCGCTTGGCGGGTTCAAGGTGCGCGTCAAGCCGGCCAGAATAGTCGACTGCGCACGTAGCATAAACGATTCGCACGGATATCCTTTCACACGACGTCGCCCGAAGGCGCGAATCAGCCTATCAGAGGCACATCAGGCGAGGGTCGGTTCGGCTTCCGGTGCGCCCGAGTCGATCCATGACAGGAGCGCGGAGATTTCCCCGCCGCTCGAGGCAATATCCCACCGCTCGGTGGGCAAAATCAGCGTGACGATCTGGACGCCGTCGCGCTCGGATTTCAGCTCAAACTTCATCTCATCGCGGACGGCCTGCCATGACGGACCCCAGCTCAGGGAGCGCGTTGGGTACAGGTCGAGAGTGTCGTCGCTCAGCATTGCGATGCCATTGCGCCACGGTTCATCTTGGCGCCGCAGCGCAACCTGAATCGAGCCGGGGTGGTTGAGCAGGTAGCGGATGCGCAGCAGGTACACGACCCCGAACAGCAGAACAACAAAGAGCACCGCGGCAACGCCCCAGGCGATGTTGTCCCAGTTCACGGCTATTCCTGAATACTCGCAGCCGGGTTCGAGGGATGTTGCGGATCGCGGTCCTCGTCGTAGTTTTCGACGACGACGGTGACGTGGTCCTGATCAACGGTCAGGAAACCGTCACCCACCTCCACAGACTTCTTCTCGCCATTTTCCGTGAAGCGCACGACCCCCTGCCGGACGACCGCCATGACCGGCGCTCGCCTGGGCAGGATACCCATCTCTCCGTGGAAAGCAGGCACGACGACGTCGGAGACCTCTCCTTCGAAGAGGCTTCCGGCGCGCGCGACGATCTCTAGCTTCATGACTCGGCCTGAATCTTCTGCCATGCCCGCTCGATGTCGTCGATGCCGCCGATGTTGAAGAAGGCCTGCTCCGGAATGTGGTCGTACTCGCCGTCTGCAATGCGGCGGAACGCCTCAACAGTCTCGTCGATCGGAACAGTCGAGCCCTCGACGCCCGTGAACTTCACGGCCGTGTAGGTGTTCTGCGAGAGGTACTGCTCCATGCGGCGTGCGCGCGCAACGGTGATCTTGTCCTCTTCCGACAGCTCGTCCACACCGAGAATCGAGATGATGTCCTGAAGTTCCTTGTTCTTCTGCAGGATCTGCTTGACGCGGGTGGCCACCTCGTAGTGCGCCTGGCCAACGTACTGGGCGTCGAGGATTCGCGACGACGACGCGAGCGGATCCACAGCCGGGTACAGGCCGCGCGATGCGATGTCACGCGAGAGCTCCGTCGTCGCGTCCAAGTGGGCGAAGGTCGTTGCCGGGGCCGGATCGGTGTAATCGTCGGCTGGCACGTAGATGGCCTGCAGCGAGGTGATCGAGTGACCGCGCGTGGAGGTAATGCGCTCCTGCAGGGCGCCCATCTCGTCGGCAAGCGTGGGCTGGTAGCCCACTGCGGACGGCATGCGGCCAAGCAGCGTGGAGACCTCGGAGCCCGCCTGCGTGAAGCGGAAGATGTTGTCGATGAACAGCAGCACGTCCTGGTTCTGAACGTCGCGGAAGTACTCCGCCATCGTCAGACCGGACAGCGCGATGCGAAGGCGGACGCCCGGCGGCTCATCCATCTGGCCGAAGACGAGAGCCGTCTTGTCGAGAACACCAGCGTCTTCCATTTCGAAGATGAGGTCGTTGCCCTCGCGGGTGCGCTCGCCGACGCCGGCGAACACGGACACGCCGCCGTGGTCCTGAGCCACGCGCTGGATCATTTCTTGAATAAGAACGGTCTTGCCAACGCCCGCGCCGCCGAACAGACCGATCTTGCCGCCCTGCACGTAGGGGGTCAGGAGGTCGATGACCTTGATGCCGGTCTCGAACATGCGGGTCTCGGGCTCGAGCTGATCGAAGCTCGGCGCCTGGCGGTGGATGGGCCAGCGCTCCTCGACCTCGAGGGTCTCGCCCTCGGGCAGGTTGAGCGGCTCGCCGACGACGTTGAACACCTTACCGAGGGTGACGTTGCCGACCGGCACTGAGATCGGGGCGCCGGTGTTGGTGACCTTGGCGCCGCGCACGAGGCCGTCGGTGGGCTTCATCGCAATGGTGCGCACGATGTTCTCACCAAGGTGCTGGGCGACCTCGAGGGTCATCTTGGAGGCCAGTGGCTCGCCGTCCTTATCACCAGTGGGGAGCGTAACCTCAGTTTCAAGCGCAAAGTTGATCTCCGGAAGTGCGTCCGGTGGGAACTCAACGTCCACAACTGCGCCAACCACCTGGATGATGCGGCCAGTTGCCAGCTTCTCTGACGTCTCAACTGTCATTGTTATGTCCTTGTTCGGTTACTTTCCGAGGCTATCCGCGCCGGAGATGATTTCGGTAATTTCTGTCGTGATTTCGGCCTGGCGGGCATTGTTCGCCAAGCGGGTGTAATCCTCAATGAGTTCTTGAGCGTTCTCGCTTGCGGCGTGCATTGCCTGCTGACGCGAGGCGAGCTCGGAGGCTGCGGCCATGAGGAGGACCGAGTAGATTCGCTGGTCCACGTACATGGGCAACAGCGCGTCGAACAGCTCGTGGGGCGAGGGCTCGAATTCGTAAATCGGCGCCTCTTCCTGCATGGCGGCTTCGTCCTGATCGACGACGACGAGCGGCAGCATGCGCCGCACTTCGACCGTCTGTGTGATCATGTTTTCGAAGCGGGTATACACGACGTGGAGTTCGCTGACTCCCCCGTGTTCGGCGTCTGCGAGGAACAGGTCGAGGAACTCGCTCGCGATCTCGTGTGCCGTGTCGCTCTTCGGATTATCCGATTCGCCAGTCCAGCTGTTGGCCAGTTCAACGCCGCGGAACTTGTAGTGCGAGACGCCGCGGCGGCCGAACACGTAGAGCAGCGGTTCCTTACCCTGCTCTTCGAGCTCCTGGCGCAGGCGGTCTGCCTCGCGAAGCACCGAGGCCGAGTAGGCACCTGCCATGCCGCGGTCTGACGTGACGATCAGCAGGATCACCTTGTTGGTGTCCGTGCGCTCGTTGAGGAGCGGATGATCCTCGTCGGCGTGAGCTGCCACGGTGGCGATCGAATGGGTCAGAGCGCGCGTATAGGGATCTTGGCCAAGCGCACGTTCGCGCGCGCGGCCAACGCGAGAAGCTGCAATGAGCTCCATCGCGGAGAAGACCTTTTCGAGCGTCTGAGTCGCCCTGATCTTCTGCTTGTATATACGCTGTTCGCCGGCCATTACTAGCTCCTCTTCGCCCTAACGAGCGTCTCCTGCGTCTGCTCTGCAGGCTCAACCTCGTCGGTCGGCAGATCCTGAGTTTCGTAGGCGGACGTGAACGAATCGAGGAACTTCTCGGTCGCTTCCTTGAGGGACTCTTCCGTGTCGCCGTCAAGATTGCCGGTTTCCACGATCGTGTTCAGGATGTCGGTGTTGTGCTTGAGGTAGTCGATGTAGCCGCGCTCAAACTTGGCGACGTCGGCTACCTCGATCGTATCGAGGTAGCCGTTCGTACCTGCCCACACGGACACGACCTGCTCTTCAACCGGGTACGGGGTGTACTGCGGCTGCTTGAGGAGCTCCATGAGGCGCTCACCGCGGGTGAGCTGACGGCGCGTCGTGGCATCGAGATCGGATGCGAACATCGCGAAGGCCGCCTGGGATCGGTACTGAGCAAGCGTGATCTTCAGGGTGCCCGAGACCTTCTTCATGGCCTTGATCTGCGCGTCACCGCCGACTCGCGAAACCGAAATACCCACGTCGACTGCCGGGCGCTGGTTCGAGTTAAACAGGTCCGACTGCAGGAAGATCTGGCCGTCGGTAATCGAGATGACGTTGGTCGGAATGTATGCCGACACGTCGTTCGCCTTCGTCTCGATGAGCGGCAGGCCGGTCATCGAGCCTGCACCGTACTCGTCCGAGAGCTTGGCGCAGCGCTCGAGGAGGCGGCTGTGGAGGTAGAAGACGTCGCCCGGGTATGCTTCACGGCCCGGCGGGCGGCGCAGCAGGAGCGAGACGGATCGGTAGGCTTCGGCCTGTTTCGATAGGTCGTCGAAAATGATGAGGACGTGCTTGCCCTGGTACATCCAGTGCTGGCCGATGGCCGAGCCGGTGTAGGGCGCGAGGTACTTGAAGCCGGCCGAGTCGGACGCCGGAGCGGCGACGATCGTGGTGTATTCCAGGGCACCGTTGCGCTCGAGCGTTGCGCGAACGGATGCGATGGTCGAACCCTTTTGGCCAACTGCGACGTAAATGCAGCGCACCTGCTTGTTCGGATCGCCCGACTCCCAGTTGTCCTTCTGGTTGAGCACGGCGTCGATCGCAAGCGCGGTCTTACCGGTCTTGCGGTCGCCAATGATGAGCTGGCGCTGGCCGCGGCCGATCGGGATCATGGCGTCGATTGCCTTAATGCCGGTCTGCAGCGGCTCGTGCACCGACTTACGCATCATGACGCCGGGGGCCTGCAGCTCGAGTGCACGGCGACCTTCCAGATCATGGATGTCGCCGAGGCCATCGATTGGCTGGCCAAGCGGATCAACAGTGCGACCAAGGTAGCCGTCGCCAATCGGAACGGAAAGAACTTCCCCTGTTCGGCGCACCTCCATACCTTCTTGGATATGGGAGAAGTCGCCGAGGACAACCACGCCAATTTCGCGCTCTTCGAGGTTCATTGCGAGCCCCTGAGTGCCATCCTCAAACTCCAACAGCTCATTTGCCATCGCGCCCGGCAGTCCGTCGACTCGGGCAATGCCGTCTGCTGTGAGGGTTACGTGGCCAACCTCCTCGCTGGCCGCCTTCGCGGGTTCATATGAACTCACAAAGCTGTCCAGCGCAGCCCGGATCTCCTCCGGATTGATCAGTTCAGCCATTAATCTTCCTTCGCTCGATAGCGGCTCTCGCCGCCGTTAATTCCTAAAGGCAACGCGCACGCCGTTGAGCCGGCTGGCGATGGTGCCATCAATTACGTCGTCTTTGATGTGGATCCGCAAACCGCCCATGACGGCCGTATCGATCGATACGTGGACCTGCACATCAGAGTTGTACTTTGCGGACAGAATGGCGGTGAGCCGCTCTTCCTGTTCGCGCGTCAGTGGTAGCGCACTGGTAACGGCGGCAACCAGGTGGTCGCCCATGTCGGCTGCATCCGTAATGTAGCGGCGAAGAAGAGTCGCAATGGAGTGCTCTTCGACCGCAACTGCGCGGCGCAGCAGTGCAATGGTGTAGGGATTCGCTCCGGTAAAGACCTCGTTTACGAGGTTCATCCGGTTCTCGACCGATTGGGTCACCGAGTTGAATGCCAGGCGCAGATCACGCTCGTCCACGAGGACTCGTGAGGAGTGGTAGAGCTGCTCTTCGGTTTCCCCGAGCAGATCCTCCCGGCGCGCACCGTAAAGAATGGCGTGAATGCCAAGGCTTTCCAATGCAATGGCCAGATCCCCAACTTCGGACCAGCTGTCGCGAGCCAAGCCCATGGTCAGCTCGGTGACCTCGTCAGAGACTCGGCCGCCCAGAACTGCCTGAGCTAGCTGTGCACGTTCATCCTCGAGGCGCGTGTCATCTTCCAGCGCGTTTGACAGCGCGTGGGACTTCTTGAGGATGTCGACGACGGAGAAAATCTGGAGACCCAGATTCAGCTCCTCGCCCGGCCGGTTGGCCAACAGGCCATCCCACCGATCGCGTGCACGCTCCAAGGCTGTGCGGCTACCAGAACGCATTTTAGGCCTCCGCCTCCTTGGCGTACTCGGGGGTCGTCGCTGCGAGGTCGTCGAGGAAGCGGTCAATCACGCGATGCGCGAGCCCTTCATCTTGGATTGCCTCGCCAACGATGCGGCCAGCAAGCTCGGTTGCGAGCACGCCGACGTCGCCTTCAAGGGTGCGCATGGCCGATTCGGCGTCGGCATCGATGCGGCGCTGAGCCTTGGTCAGGATGTTGTCAGCTTCGCTGTTGGCGCGGTTTTGTGCCTCTGCGACGATTGCCTGCGCATTTTCCTGAGCGAGCTCACGGATGCCAGTCGCTTCGCGCTGAGCCTCCCTGATCTCGTCCTGGATCTGCGCCCTCTGGTCAGCGATCTCTGCACGTGCTTCCTCGGCTGCCCGCAGTCCCTCGTCGATCTTTTGGGCACGCTCGTCGAGCATGCTTCTAAACGACGGCCACGCAAACTTGTAGACCGCCGTCGCGACGATAAGGAAGGCGAGAGTACCCCAGATGAGATCCGGGAGTGCCGGGACAAGGAGGTGGTAGTCAACGTCCCACGCGAGAGTCGTCTCAGTCATTGTTACGAACCGAAGACGATGCCGGCACCGAATCCAATCAGGCCGAGTGCCTCAGCGAACGCCATGGCGATCAGCATGTTGACGCGGAGGAATCCGGAAACTTCTGGCTGACGAGCGGTTGCTTCCTGGTTCTTCGCACCGATCAGGCCGATGGCGATACCAGGACCAAGCGTTGCGATGCCATAGCCAATTGTGGCGATGTTACCGATCATGTGTTCTTTCCTTTGTTATTAGTGTTCCTTGGAGATGGACAGAGAAATGTAAATCGCGGAGAGCATGGCGAAGATGTACGCCTGGAGCGCTCCGACGAAAAGTTCGAAGACGAGGAAGGCAACTCCACCGATGATGGTGAGCGTTCCCGTTGCAATACCGACCACGCCGGATAGCTGGAAATAGAGGAAGTGCGTTCCGAGGAAGAACAGCACGAGGATCAGGTGGCCCGCCACCATGTTCATCAAAAGACGGACGGTGAGCGTGAGCGGGCGGATGACGAAGTTCGAGAGGAACTCGATCGGCGTCAAGATGAAGTAGATCGGCCACGGCACACCTGCCGGCATGAGCGAATCCTTGAAGAACCGGCCAGCGCCCTTTTCACGGATGCCTGCAAAGATAAAGCCGAAGTAGGCGAACAACGCGTAGATCAGCGGCATGCCGATCAGCGACGTTCCAGCAATCTGCAGGCCGGGCACCACGCCGGTGAGGTTCATGAACAGGATGCCTAAGAAGATAGTCATCAGCATGGGCTGATACTTCTCGGCCTGATCCTTGCCAATAATCTCGTGGCCAATCTGCACGCGAGGGAAGTCGAGCAGTGCTTCAACTGCGGCCTGGCGGCGGTTGGGAACGAGCTGCTTACGCTTCGCGTACCACACAAGAATGAGCGCGAGGATGACTGCTGCAATGAGACGAATCAGGATAATTCGGTTCATCTCGAAGGGAGTTCCAGCAAAAAAGAGCGCCGGTGGATCAAATTCGTGTTCCAGCGTCGGTGGAATGAAGCCCTCACCATCTCCTGCGTGGAAGATGGGCAACGAAGCAAGCGCGTAGAAATTCACTGGTCGTTTACACCCCAACTTGTGCATCGCTCAGTACGTCCAACGCCGGTGCTTCCTGAGCCTAACTGCGTTCACTCTACATGAGGATTTGTGTTCGTTCCAAAGAATTAGAAAGGTAAAAGTAAGGCGCTCGTCACATCGTATACGATCCGGCGAAGGCAACCGCCGACCTGCGGGTTCACTCCTCCCCGATGGTGGGTCCGGGGCCCGTCGCAAGAACGAGTGTTGTCACTGCTAACGAGATCGCGATGGCGAACACGAGCGTGGCTGCCACCACCTCCATCTGCACCTGCCCGCAAGCCCTCAGGGCAAGCAGTGCGCCAGCCAGTGCGATGATCTTCACAACGTAGGAGCCAAGCGAGATTCCGGTCTTGGCACGCGGGAATCGGCTGGCCAGCGCGGCAGACGCAAGCGAGACCAGGTGCACCACAACCATGACCGCTCCACCCGCGAGGATCGAGGCTCTGTGCTGGGAAAACACAAGCGCACCCACGGCAACCAGAGCGAGGCTCGCCCCAATCGAGCCGAGGATTCCCCTGGCGTAGAGCTCGTTCGCGGTGTAGCGCTCGCCCGGTCTACGACGACGCACGGTCGGCCTTCGTCTCGCCCGCGCTCACCCGCGCCGGCTCGCGATGCTCGCGCGGCCGATCGTCGTCGTTTCCGATGGGACGGGAGCCGAACTTGACCCACGTGACCACGATGCCCACCACAACCGCGGCCGCGGAACCGACGATCACGCCGGTGGACGGGAAGATCGTGTAGGCGACCGCCGCGAACGAGGCGATGGCCGTCCACATGTACAAGATGAGCACGGCAATGGTGTGCGAGTGGCCGCGCTTGAGGAGGCGGTGGTGGAGGTGGCCGGAGTCGGCGGAGAACGGTGAGCGCCCTTGGCGCAGGCGGCGGATGACCGCCCACGTCAAGTCAACGAGCGGGATCACGAGGATGAGCAGCGGGATGAACAGCGGCATGAACGCCGGGATCGCCTGGCGGGTCTCCACGGTGGCCGGATCGATCTGCCCGGTCACGAGGATGGTGGCGCCGGCAAGGACCGTGCCCAGCATGAGGGCGCCAGAATCCCCCATAAAGATTTTCGCGGGATGGAAATTATGCGGGAGGAAGCCAATGGAGGCGCCCACGAGGGCCGCCAGCACCGTCGTCGCCACGGAAGTGTAATCGCCGGGCGAGACCTCGCGCGTCAGATAATAGGCGTAAATGAAGAACGCGAACGCGGCGATGCCCACCACGCCGGCGGCCAGCCCATCGAGGCCATCCACGAAGTTCACCGCATTCGCCACGATCACCACCGCGATGATCGTGGCGAACAGTGTCAACCGCGTGGAGCCGACAGTCAGGCCAAAGAGCGGCATCGTGACGAGCTGGACGCCCTGCCACGCCATCACCCCGGCCGCGAGCACCTCGCCGGTGAGTTTGGTGTACCAATTGAGTTCCCAGATGTCGTCGATCGCGCCGAGCAGGCACATCAGCCCACCGCCGAGCATGATCGCCCACACCCCCGAGGCGCTGGCGAACACGTCGCGCAGGTATGGGATCTGGGACGCCAGCAGCAGTGCGCCCACGAATCCTGCGAACATGGCCACCCCGCCGAGGCGTGCCACCGGCGTGCGGTGGACGTCGCGCTTACGAATCTGCGTGATCGCGCCGAGCGAGAGTGCGAGGCGCAAAACGAATGGCACGAGGAGGTAGGTCAGCACCGCGGCCAGGACCATGATGAGCAGGTAGGTTCTCACAGGCTCACCCCGAGAACTCGCTCGATCATCTCCTGGCTGATGCCTCCCTGGCGCAGGATGCGAGGGGCGGCGGTGGTATCCACGATCGTCGACGCGATCCCTTCTCCCCCGCCCACGACCCCGCCGTCGAGGTAAAGCGTGACGGCGTCGCCGAGCTGGGCCTGCGCCTCGTCCACCGTGGTGGCCGGCGGCTGGCCGTGTTGGTTCGCGCTCGTTACGGCCAGCGGGCCGACGGTCGCGAGGAGGTCCAGGGTAAGCGCGGAGTCCGGCATACGCAGGGCGACCGTCCCGTTCGTCTCGCCCAGATCCCAGCCGATCTCCTCGTTGGCAGGCACGACGATCGTCAGCGCCCCCGGCCAGAACGCCTCCATGAGTTTGAGCGCGGCCTCGGGCAGCGACGCGCTAACCGAGCGTGCCTGATCAATGCCCGTCACGAGAACCGGGGACGGATTCGCGCGAGTGCGGGATTTCGCGGTCAGAAGCCGCGTGATCGCCGTCGGCGACATCGGATCTGCGCCAATGCCGTAGACCGTGTCCGTGGGCAGGCAAATGACCACGCCCCGGCCGATCGCTCTGGCCGCGAGGTCGACGGCGAAGGAGTCTGTTGCCAGTACCTTCATGCCTTACCCTTCTGTGCGCGGAGCCAGCGATCGCGTCCCGTGAGATCTTGGCCTGTGGAGACGTTGACGAAACCACGCTCGTTCGCGGCGTCGCGAAGTGGCGCACCTTGGCCATCGCCGTGTTCCATGATGAGGATACCCCCGTCGCGGAGCAAAACGCGCGCCCGATCGATAATACTGACGGGCATGTCCAGCCCCTCGTGGCCCCCGCCGAAGAGCGCCATCTGCGGATCCTGCGCGACTTCGGGCGAGATGTCCTCATCGTCGCGTACGTACGGCGGATTACTCACGACGACGTCGACCCGGCCCTCGAGCTCGGGCAGCGCCGTCAGTGCGTCCCCGTGGACGAGGCGGACCTTGTTGCCACATGCCGCATTGTTCCTGCTCGCGGACTCAAACGCGACGTCGGAGAGCTCCACCGCCGTGACCTCGGCAGCGGACTCCGTGGCGATCGCGATGGCGATGGCGCCCGAGCCAGTACACAGATCGACGACGATCGGCCGGCTCCCGGCGCCGGGCGGCGTGGCGTTCATGTTCTCGATCTCAGCGATCACGGCCTCCGCGACCAGCTCAGTCTCTGGTCGCACAACGAACACGCCGGGGAGCGATTCGAGCTCAAGATATCGGAAGTACATGGTGCCGACGATGTGCTGGAGGGGAACCCGCGCCTCGCGTTCGGCCACGACGCGCTCGAATGCCGCGAGATCGGCGTCGTTGATGACGTCGGTGGCGCTCGGAACGGCGCCGAACACGAAGTCTGCAAGCAGGCGGACCTCGGCGTCGGGTGAGGCGACTCCCGCCGACGCGAGCTTCGCGCGCGCGGTCTCACGTGCGCGCGCCCACTTCGTGCCCACTACGCCTCCGCGTCCTCCGCAGCTGCCTGCAGGCGCTCCTCTTCGTCCATTTCGCGAAGGGAGGTGATGACGTCGTCGAGGTCGCCTGCCAGCACCGCGTCAAGGTTGTGGGCCTTGTATCCGGTGCGGTGGTCGGCGATGCGGTTCTCCGGGAAGTTATATGTGCGCACGCGCTCCGAGCGGTCGACAGTGCGGACCTGGCTGCGGCGCTGATCGGCCTCCTTGGCTGCGAGCTCCTCGAGCTGAGCCTGGCGGATGCGTGCACGCAGGATGCGCATGGCGGCCTCGCGGTTCTTGATCTGCGATTTCTCATCCTGCATCGCGACCGTGATTCCTGTGGGCAGGTGGGTGATGCGCACGGCCGAATCGGTGGTGTTGACCGACTGGCCGCCGGGGCCGGATGACCTGTAGACGTCGATGCGTAGCTCGTTGTCGTTGAGCTCGACCTCTTCGGGCTCGTCGACTTCGGCGAACACGAGCACGCCGGCCGCGGAGGTGTGCACGCGCCCTTGCGATTCGGTGACGGGCACGCGCTGGACGCGATGCACGCCTGCCTCGTACTTGAGGTGAGCCCACACGCCCTCGGCCGGATCCTCCGGGACCGACTTCGCTTTGATGGCCATCTGGACGTCCTTGTAACCGCCCATATCCGTGTCCGTCTTCGACAGGATCTGAGTGGACCAGCCCTTGTTTTCGGCGTAGCGCTGGTACATGCGCAGGAGGTCGGAGGCAAAGAGCGCCGACTCCTCGCCGCCCTCACCGGCCTTGACCTCCAAAATCACGTCACGGCTGTCATCCGGATCGCGTGGTAGGAGGGCGTCGCGCAGTTCTGCGGATGCTTCCGCTTCCTCCTTTTCAAGGCGTGGGAGCTCGTCGGCGAAGAGCTCGCCATCCTCTCCCCCAAGCTCCACGATTTCACGGGCCTCGGCCAGATCTGTGGAGACGGCCAGCCAGCGGTCGTAGCGAGACACGACTCGGCGGAGCTCGGCATAGCGCCGGCCCAGCGAGCGCAGCTTTTCTGGCTTCGCCAGCACTTCGGGCGAGGCCATCTGCATCTCGATGTCCTTGTACTCTGCAGCTGCTGCTTCCGCTGCCGGGAATTCACTCATCTATATACCTTCGTGGGTTTGGCGTCTGCGTGGACGTTAGTTTGCCATGGACGTTGGTGGTGCCGCGGCCGTTGGTGGTGCCATTGGCGTTCATGGCGCCTTGGCCGTTGCCGACCGCCGTCGTTGGCGTTTGCCGCGTGCCGACCGCCGTCGTCGTTGGCGTTCACCTCGAGGCTACCGTTGCCGACCGCCGTCGTTGACTCATACCGTTGCCATGGTACTTAACGTCGTCGTATGGCAAACGCCGGTACAGAAAACTGTACCGGCGTTTGAAAGCTCAGTTACTTCTTGCGCTTACCGTAGCGTGCCTCGAAGCGGGCGACGCGGCCACCGGTGTCAAGAATCTTCTGCTTGCCGGTGTAGAACGGGTGGCATGCGCTGCAGACGTCAACGCGGAGCGTTTCGCCTTCAAGCGTGGAACGGGTCTCGAACTCGTTACCGCACGTGCATGTAACCTTGAGGTCCGAGTAGTCGGGATGAATTCCCTGCTTCATTGTGTCTCCTTGGATCGTTTTGCGCCCTGGGTCCCCTGCGGATGACAGAGGTGAACCAGAAGCCGACGATCAATTTAACCACACGTCGCCAGCGAGGCGATAGCCCGGGGCAGGCGCGGTTGCTCACAGTTGCCTGACCTCTCCTTCGACGGCCGGCCCTGATTTAGCGTCTTCGCCCAATCGCGAGCCTCCATCGGCAGCCACCCCTGATTTAGCGTCTTCGCCCAATCGCGAGCCTCCATCGGCAGCCACCCCTGATTTAGCGTCCTACATGGAGGACCATTTGATCTACGCAGCACCATAATTGGATCCGCCCACCAACATCCAACGAATCACCGACCTCCATTCGTCTAACCGACCTCCAACGAACGAAAGGTCCTCCAATGAGCGGGATTTCAACTATGAATGTGCACTCAGCTACGCCCCTCGGCCACGTCCCATTGCCGCTAGCCTCGATTCACCGTCCCCATGGCCTCCCAGTCGGCATGTTGATCTCGCCGTGGGCAGCCACCCCTGATTTAGCGTCCTCCATGGAGGACCATTTGATCTACGCAGCACCATAATTGAATCCGCCCACCAACATTCAACGAATCACCGACCTCCATTCGTCTAACCGACCTCCAACGAACGAAAGGTCCTCCATGGAGGACCATAAGGCGCTGCCCGAATCACTGACGCCTTCGCTGGCAGCGGTTTAGGCGCTGCCCGAATCCCTGACGCCTGCGCCGGCAGTGTTTTAGGCGCCCGCCGGATCGGCTTGAACGTCACCAGGCTCGAAATAGTACGGAACGCCCACATCGGGGATCGCGTCCAGTTCTTCTTGGGTCAGAGCGCCGCCGATCCAGACGGCGTCGGCGCGGGAATCGTCCCCAAACGCGACAGTCAACTTAGCGCTCTCGAAATGAGCGGTTAGATCATCGAGTGCTTGTAGGGCTGCGCGCACTGGCAGGTACATAACCCGCCCAAGCACACATGCCCCGCCCAAGCACACATGACCCGCCCAAGCACACATGACCCGCCCAAGCACACATGACCCGCCCAGACAAAGCAACGCCCGCTGGCGGAGAGTTCCGCCAGCGGGAGCCACAGTCAGAATGTGAGCAGTCGAGCCGTTAGTCGGCGCCTTGCATTCCTCGCACGACCGACATGAGGAACTCGCCGTTCGACTCCGTCTTGCGCATGCGGCCAAGCACGTAGTCGGACGATTCCTGAATGTCGAGGTTGCCGAGCGCACGGCGCAGGTGCCACACAATCTTGAGCTCCTCAGGGCTGAACAGCAGCTCTTCGCGGCGCGTGCCGGAGGCGTTGATGTCCACAGCCGGGAAGATGCGGCGATCGGCCAGCTGGCGCGAGAGGCGCAGCTCCATGTTGCCCGTGCCCTTGAACTCCTCGAAAATGACCTCGTCCATCTTCGAACCGGTCTCGACCAGCGCCGACGCAACAATCGTCAGCGAACCGCCATTTTCGATGTTGCGGGCGGCACCGAAGAACTTCTTCGGCGGGTAGAGCGCTCCCGCGTCCACGCCACCGGAGAGAATGCGGCCCGACGCCGGCGCGGCCAGGTTGTAGGCACGCGAGAGGCGGGTGAGGGAATCAAGAAGAATGACGACGTCCTGGCCCAGCTCCACGAGACGCTTCGCGCGCTCCACAGCCAGCTCGGCAACAATCGTGTGATCGGATGCCGGGCGGTCGAAGGTCGAGGCAATGACCTCGCCCTTGACTAGGCGCTGCATGTCCGTCACTTCCTCCGGGCGCTCGTCCACGAGCACCACCATGAGGTGAACATCCGGATCATTCTTCGCAATCGCCATCGCGATCTGCTGCATGACGATCGTCTTGCCGGCCTTCGGCGGGGAAACGATCAGACCACGCTGACCCTTACCAATCGGCGACACGAGGTCAATCACGCGAGTGGTCAAAGCCTTCTGCGTGGTCTCGAGACGCAGCATCTCGTTCGGGTAGAGCGGCGTGAGCTTGTTGAACTCGGGGCGCTCCTTCGCCTCCTCCGGCGTCATGCCGTTGATCGAGGTGACCTCCACGAGCGGGTTGTACTTATGCTGGCGTCCGCGGCGGTTCGTATTCTCCGATGCATCGCGCACAGCGCCCTGGATCGCGTCGCCACGGCGCAGGCCATAGCGGCGAATGATCTGGGTGGACACGTAGGCGTCATTTTTGCCGGGCAGGTAGCCGCCCGTGCGCAGGTAGTTGTTGTTGCCATCCACATCGATGATGCCAGCAACAGGAATCAATACTTCGCCGGAGTCTTCGTTCTGGTTGCCGCGGCGATTCTGGTTCCGATCATTGCGATCTCCCCGATCATCGCGGTTGCGATCGTTGCGGTCATTGCGATCCTGACGATCCCCGCGATCCTGGCGGTCGTCATCGTTACGACGGTTGCGGTCCTGACGATCGTTGCGATCATTCCGATCCTGCCGATCCCCACGCTCTTGGCGCTCCCCGCGATCCTGACGATCATCACGGTTGCGATTGCGGTTACGGCGGCTGCGGTTGCGGCGGCTGCCGCGGTTGTCATCGTCGGTGCGCTCTTCCGCGCGACGCTCGGCGGCATCGCCAAGTGCGTCGAGGGCTGCCTTCTTCTCGTCGTCAGAAAGCTCGCGACCCGAGTCCTTCTTCTTCGCCGCCGGAAGCTCCAGTTGTTCGGTGGGCTCGCCGTGCTGGTCAGTCTTGGTCTGCTCGTCCTTCGCCGACGACGCCGAGTCCGCGGCTTGTTCCGGTGCGGCTGACGTGCCGTCACGCGCCTCGCGAATCGCTGCAATGTAATCGGGGCGGCGCGACTTGGAGGGCAGTTCGAGGCCCATCGATGCCGCGAGCTCCTTGAGATCGGCAAGACGCATCGTCGAAATAGGGCCAGATGGTGGCGTTGAGTTTTCGCTCACGAGGTTCCTTCCTCGGTTCCGGATATGCCGGACTGGGTAAAATATGTTCGTCCGCAACTAGCGCGGTGCGCAAATGTGGATGATGACAGGAAGTGCGGATTGCACGCGATTCAACAACCGCTGTGCGCATTGGCTTTAAGCCGTACTGTCACAGGCCAGCATACACGCAAGCACTCACTTTTAAAACTCGGTGTGCGCCACCGTGCTCAATTAGACATCGACGACGACGGTGCCCGGCTCCGTCCAAGCGCTGGGTATAGCACGCCCGGCATTCGACGACGACGACGCCCCGGCTCGACGAGAGCTCCGGCCGACCATGCCCGGCCGAGCGCACCCAGCATAAAGCACCTGGCATAGCGCGCCAGGCGTCAGACCTCGATAGCGTGGGCGCCCTGCACCTGCTGGGAATCCACGGTACGGAACCCCTGCTGGGCCAAGATGTTCGCCATGGCCGGGTCGATCTCGGCGAACACGAGGATCGACGGCCCTGCTCCCGAGACGATGGCGGGCCAACCCGCCTCGCGAAGTGCCGCGAGGACGGCAGCCGTGTGCGCCATGGATTCGGCGCGGTACTGCTGATGCAGCCTGTCCTCGGTGGCCGCAAACAGGAGTTCGGGATCCTGCGTCAACGCATAGACCATCAGCGCCGATCGGGAGGCGTTAAACGCCGCGTCAACCAGCGGGACCTTCTCCGGCAAAACCCCGCGCGCCGTCGTCGTGAGCAAGACTTCGTCGGGCACAAGCAGGGTGGTCTTCACGCTCTTAAGCACGGGCAGCTGCGCCGTCTTGTAACCCTCGCCCTCGCGCCACGACACGGTGGCGCCGCCGTAGATCGCGGGCGCCGCGTTGTCCGGATGCCCCTCGTATCCCGCCACGATGTTGAGCACTTCTTCTTTGGTGAACGCCTCGGGGGCGCCGAGCAGCTCACGCACGAGCATGACGCCGGCCGTGAGCGCCGCGGCCGAGGAGCCCATGCCCTTGCCGTGTGGAATATTGTTGCGGCACACGAGGTCCACGCCGGGGGTCGGCGCGCCGAGGCGCTCGAGAGTCTCGTGCATCGTCTTGACGATGAGATGCGATTCGTCCTTGGGCAGAGTCTGGTTCCCCTCGCCAAGGATCACCACGCGCGAAGCGCCCGTGGTCAACGTTGCCGAGACTTCGTCCCACACGTCGTGGGCCATGCCCATCGAGTCGAAGCCAGGCCCGAGATTTCCCGACGACGCCGGAACCTTCACCCGCGCCGCATCTTTGACGATCCTCACAGCCCTAGAACCCCCGCTGCCGCCTCCAGCGTCGGGGCGATCGGCGTCAAGTCCACGTCCGCCTCTCCCAGCGCGGTGGCCGTATCCTTCAGCCCGTTGCCCGTCACGGTGCACACGATCGTCGCACCATCCGGAACCTTGCCCTGCTCGGCGGCCTGAATGAGCCCTGCCACCGACGCCGCCGATGCGGGCTCAACGAAGATGCCCACCTCGGTGGACAGCACCTTTTGAGCCTCGAGAATCTGCTCGTCGGTGACGCGATCGATCGAGCCCTTCGAATCGTCGCGGGCCGCCTCGGCGTACTTCCACGACGCCGGGTTGCCGATGCGGATCGCGGTGGCAATCGTCTCCGGGTTCTGCACGATCTCGCCCAGAACGAGTGGCGCCGCGCCCCACGCCTGCACGCCCCACATCTGCGGGACCTTCGTGGCAACCGGCTCCATGTGGAGGGCCGAATCGTCAATCGATGCGAGGGTCGTCTTGCCCGCATACTCGTTGTAGCCCATCCAGTAGGCGGTGATGTTGCCGGCGTTGCCGACGGGCAGCACGTGGATATCGGGCGCGTCTCCCAGCGCGTCCACGATTTCGAACGCGGCGGTCTTTTGCCCCTGGAGCCGGTACGGATTGACCGAGTTCACGAGCGCAACCGGGTAGGCGTCGGTGAGCTCGCGGACGATGCGCAGGCAGTCGTCGAAGTTGCCGTCCACGGCCACGAGTTGCGCGCCGTGCACGATGGCTTGGGCGAGCTTGCCGGCCGCGATCTTCCCGGCCGGCAAAATCACGGTGCTCTTCAGGCCCGCTGCCACCGCATACGCGGCCGCCGACGCCGAGGTGTTGCCCGTCGATGCCGCGGCCACCACCTGCACGTCCGTCTGCTTGACCTGGGAGACCGCCGTCGTCATGCCGCGGTCCTTGAACGAACCCGTGGGGTTCGCGCCCTCGACCTTGATGTGAACCTCGGCGCCCACGCGCTCGGAGATCGCCCGCGCGTAGACGAGTGGCGTGCCGCCCTCACCGAGCGTCACAATCTCGTCGCCCTCGCCAAACGGCAAGCGGTCGCGGTACTCGTGAATGATTCCCTGCCACTGATGCGCCATTACTCGTCCCCTACCCTCAAGACGCGCACAACCTCAGCAGTCTGCGCCTGATTAATACTGTCGATGGTAGCCGCCACGTCGGCCGCGCGGGCGCTGTGCGTGGTGACTGTCAGCGAGACGTCGCCGTCGGCGGCGATCTCCTCCTGATGGACCGATGAAATCGAGACGCCCGCGTCCGCGAAGTAGCGCGTCAGCTCAGCGAGCACGCCCACGTGGTCCTTGACCTTCATGCGGATGAAGTACTTCGAGCACGAATCGTCGGCCGAGACGAATTCTGATTCGCCGAGCACGATCTCCTGCGGGGCACGGCCACCGACCACGCGCTTGGCAGCAGCGGCGACGACGTCGGAGAGCACGGCGGACGCCGTCGGCGCGCCACCGGCGCCGCGACCGTAGAACATGAGGCGGTCTGCCGCTTCGGCCTCGATCACGACGGCGTTAAACGAGCCGCCGATTGATGCGAGCGGGTGAGCCTCGGGCACGAGGGTCGGATTGACTCGCACGTCGATCTTCCCAGTGTCGTCCTGAGTGGCCGTGGCAATGAGCTTGATGACGTACCCGCCGGTCGTTGCGGCCGCGATGTCCTCCGCGGTGATCGAGCGGATGCCCTCAACGTGGACGTCGTCGATGTGAACGCGCTTGTGGAAGGCGAGAGATGCCAGGATCGCAATCTTCGCAGCGGCGTCGTGGCCGTCCACGTCCGCCGTGGGGTCAGCCTCCGCATAGCCGAGATCCTGAGCCACCTTGAGAACGTCCTCGAAGGCGAGCCCCTTCGTCGTCATCTCATCCAAAATGTAGTTCGTCGTGCCGTTAAGAATGCCCTGAATCGCGCGCACGGTGTCTCCCGCGAGCGACTCGCGAACGGCGTACACGACCGGAACCGCGCCTGCCACGGCGGCTTCGTAGTAGACGTCCACGTTCTTCTCTTTGGCGAGGTCGTAGATCTCGGGCCCGTGCTCGGCAAGCAGCGCCTTGTTGCCCGTCACCACCGACTTGCCCGAGCGCAGCGCGTGCAGCACAAGCTTGCGCGGCAGGTCAACGCCGCCGATGAGCTCAATAACGATGTCGGCCTTCTCGATGAGCGCCGTCGAATCCGTGGTCAGCAGATCGCGGTCGATCCACGGATCGCGCTCGGCGTCGATATTCGACACCGAAATGCCAACGAGCTCGAGCGGCGCACCGGCGCGCGCCGAGAGCAGCTCGCTTTCTTCCTTGAGCAGGCGTGCCACCTGGCTACCCACAGTCCCCGCACCGAGCAGGGCAATCTTAATCGTCATCGTTCTCTTTCTTTCGGGCGCGTGGCCCTGATCAACCAACATCGAGCGCGAGCTGATCGGCGATCGTCTCGCGGCGGACAATTTCGTACGCTTTTCCGTCATGAACAGCTACGACGCCGGGGCGCGCGAGCATGTTGTAGTTCGAGCCCATCGAGCGTCCGTAGGCGCCCGTCACGGGAACGGCGAGTAGGTCACCTGACTCGACGCCACTGGGCAGCCCGACGCCGTGGACCACGATATCGCCGGATTCGCAGTGTTTGCCGACCACCCGCGAGCGCACAATCTCCCCGTTCGCCACGCGGGAGACGATCGCCGCCGTGTACTGCGCGTCGTAGAGCGCGGGGCGCAGGTTATCGGACATCCCGCCATCAACCGACACATACCGACGCCGGCCGGTATCGGTCTGGACGTCCTTAATCGCACCGACCTCGTAGAGGGTCATCATCGCGGGGGCCACGATCGAGCGGCCCGGCTCAATCGAGATGCGCGGCGCCGGCAGGCCCGTTTCTTGGCAGTGCTCACGCACAGCCTCGCGCAGGATTGCCGCGAAGTCCGAAGGCGCCGGCGGGACGTCGTCGTCGGATGTATAGCGCACGCCGTACCCACCGCCAAAGTCGACCTCGGGGATGTCAATCCCCTGCTCGGCGGCCCACTGCCGCACGGAGAGCACCACTTTCGCGGCTTTGCCGAAGCCGTCGGTGGACAGGATTTGCGAGCCGATGTGCGAGTGCAAGCCGAGGAAGTCAAGGGATTCGCGGCGGGTGATCTCCTCGATTGCCGCCTGGGCCGCGCCCGTGGTGACGGACAGGCCAAACTTCTGGTCTTCGTGGGCGGTTTGGATGAAATCGTGGCCGCCGGCGTGCACGCCGGTCGTCAGGCGCACGTAAACGGGGGCGCGCTTGCCGCGCGCGGCCGCCAGCCTAGCCACCTGGTCCACTTCGTAGAGCGAGTCGATGACGATGTGGGCGATTCCCTCATCGAGTGCGAGCTCGATTTCGGCGTCGGACTTGTTGTTGCCGTGCAGGCCGATGCGAGCCCCGGGCACGCCCGCCGCGAGCGCCGTGCGAAGCTCACCCTCGGAGGCCGCGTCAATGTTCAGGCCCTCCTCGGCCATCCACCGGGCAACCGCCTTCGACAGGAACGCCTTGCCGGCGTAGTAGACCTCGGCGCCCGCAAGATCGGCGAATGCGTCGTCCATCGCCGTCTTCCACGCGCGGGCGCGCCCGCGAATGTCCGCCTCGTCGAGCACGTAGGTGGGCGTGCCGAACTCCCGCGCGATGTCGAGTACGCGCACACCGGCCACCTCGACGTCGCCGGCGTCGGTTCTACGCGTGTTCAGTGACCAGATGCCCTCGGTGGTGCCGTCGGGTTCGGGCGCGGGAGTCGTCTCGAGCATTACATCCTCTCCGGGGCATCCACCCCGAGCAGGCCTAGGCCGTTCTTGAGCACCTGGCCGGTGGCGTCGTTGAGCCACAGGCGGGTGCGGTGCAGGTCGGTCACGGGTTCGTCCCCGCGCGGGGTCACGCGCGAGACGCCGTACCACGAGTGGTACTTACCGGCGAGCTCTTCGAGGTAGCGGGCCACGCGGTGCGGTTCGCGAAGCTGGGCGGACTGGGCGACGATGTCCGGGTACTGCGCGAGGGCCGCGATGAGATCGCCGTCGGCCTCGCCGTCGAGCAACGCAGGATCAAACGCGTCGCGCGCCACGCCATGCTCGGCCGCGTTGCGATCCACGGAGCGGGTGCGCGCGTGAGCGTATTGCACGTAGTAGACCGGGTTCTCGTTCGTCTTCGACGTGATGACGTCCAGATCCAGATCGATCTGCGAATCCATCGCCTGACGCACGAGCGAATAGCGCGAGGCATCGACGCCAGCCGCCTCGACGAGGTCTCCGAGCACGACGATCGATCCGGCGCGCTTGGACATCTTGACCGGGTTGCCATCGCGCACGAGGTTGACCAGCTGTCCGATGAGGATTTCCAGGTTTTCGCCGACGCCGGCCGTGTCGCCGAACGCACGAGCCATGGCATACATACGGCCCACGTACCCGTGATGGTCGGCGCCCAGCATAATGATCACGTGGTCGGAGCCGCGATTGCGCTTGTCGAGGTAGTAGGCGATGTCGCCGGCAAAGTATGCCGCATCTCCATCGGACTTGATGATCACGCGATCCTTGTCATCGCCAAAGTCCGTGGTGCGAATCCACGTGGCGCCCGCGTCCTCAAAGACCACGCCCTTCTCACGCAGCGTGTCGATCGCTTCGTCCACAGCTCGGGATTCGTGGAGGGAGTCCTCGTGGAAGTAGACGTCGAACTGTACGCGGAAGTCGGCGAGCTCCTTCTTGATCGCGTCGAACATGAGGTTCACGCCGCGCTCGCGGAAGATCTCGCGCGCCTCGTCGTCGGGAAGCGTCGACGGATCGGGGCGACCAGCCGCAGTCTCGGCGTCGACCACCTGCCGCGCGATGTCCTCAATGTAGGCGCCCTCGTAGCCGTCCTCGGGAACCTCCTGGCCGCGAGCGCGCGCGAGGAGCGAGCCTGAGAAGCGGTTGATCTGCGCGCCGTGGTCGTTGAAGTAGTACTCGCGCACGACGTTCGCGCCGGAGGCCTCAAGGATGCGAGCCAAGGAATCGCCGACGGCCGCCCACCTCGCACCGCCCACGTGGATCGGGCCGGTCGGGTTGGCGGAGACGAACTCGAGGTTGACGGTCGAGCCGCCGAGCGTTGCAGTGCGCCCAAAGGTGTCCCCAGCTTCAACGACCGTGCGAACGAGCTCGCCAGCCGCCGCCTTGTTCAGCGTGATGTTCATGAAGCCCGGGCCGGCGATGTCCACGGAGGCAATCGCATCGGCGGTGGAGATCCGCGCGGCCAGAATGTCTGCGAGCGCTCGCGGATTCGTACCGGCCTTCTTTGCGTACTGCATGGCGACGTTCGTCGCCCAGTCCCCGTGCTCGCGGCTACGCGGGCGCTCCACCTTCACATCGCCGATCTCGGCAGGGTCGAGGTCAACCTCGCCCGCCACAATTGCTTCGTTCAAACACGTGCGAATAAAGGCAGAAAGTTCTTCTGGAGTCATGAATCAAAGTGTACCGGGCACGTGGTGGGCGCCAAATTTCGGTCTCTCATAATGACCGTTGCCACGTGTGCGTCGTGCGCTGGCGCCCCTGGGCTGGGCTCGAAGCGCGGGATGACGATCCGCTCATCTCCCACGCCGAAGTCCGCCACGAGATAAGAGCCGACGATCCGCGGGCGCAGCGCATCGAGATGCCACACCATCTGGCCGCCTTGGGTAACGAGGTAGATTGTGCCCCCGCGGTCATCCACCACCGCATGCTTGCCGTCCGCGCTCACGGCAACGACCACCGGCTCATTGCCCGCACCGTCGCGCTGGAAGGAGTCGAGATCGATATCGAACGACGCCGAGTTCCCACTTGCGTCAAACACCGGGCCAGCATTCGGGCTGAGATAGAGGTTGAGTGGGAAAACCGCGCCGGACGCCGTCGTCGGCACAAACTGCGCGCCCGTGAACCCCGCCTCCAAGTGCGAGACCGTGCCATCGAGCGTGACGAACGTGAACGGTTCGCCCGCCTCGGCTTGGTACATGAATCCGCCGCTCGCCGGAGTGATCGGCCTGCCGCGTGGGACGGTTGTGTCGACGACGACCTCGCCGGTCACGCCGTTGACAACCATGACCTCCTCGCGATCTTTCATGCCAAAGACGTGGCCGGTCATGAAGTTCGTCGACCACGTCCAGCCCTGCGCGGGAAGCTCCCAGCGGAGCTCGCCGGCGTCGTTCACGCCGTAGATCGAACCCTGATTGGTGAGCACCAGGATTTCGCCGGACATGCCAAGGGGTATGGGGGCCGCGGGCGATCCGGTCACGATGACTGGGATGTCGAGGATCGTCTCGCCGGTGGCGAAGTCCGCGAGCGCTGCGGCGTGGTCATCACGTGCGACCGCCGCGACGACGACGCCCTCGGCAATGGGTTGCGGCACGAAGCCATTCGTGGCGCAGGTGCTCTCATCGAGGAGCCATGCCCGCTCGTGGGTGGGCAGATAGTAGCCGTGAACGGTGCGATTGAGCCTGTTTGTTGTGACCGCGTAATCGCCATGCAGCGCGCACAGCACCTCGCCGTCGGGAATATCGAACTCGGAGGCCACGCCGTTGGCATACTCGTTGAACATCCACGCGCGAGGGCTCATGTAGCCCGCCGCGCTGATTTCGGGCGCCACATCTGCTCGCGCCGAGGCGCTCTGCTCTGTGGGAGTCGAGGCCTCGCTCTTGGCCGAGGCTCCACCCGAGCACGATGCGAGGACGAGCGCAGCGAGGGTGGCAGTGATGGTTGTGGCGAGGCCATCAGCTCTAAACCGGCGCGGCACGCATCGTCCTTTCGAGATCGAGGAGGTCGCAGGATCATCTGCGGAGGTCGCACAAATATTAACAGTGCCTACGGCGTCCGCGCCCGCTAGTACGCACCTCACACGCGATCGTCGTCGTGCTAATTCGTTCCCATGCGCGCACCGGTGTTAGACTTGCCAATCGCTGGGCCCCGATAGCTCAGGGGATAGAGCGTCTGCCTCCGGAGCAGAAGGTCGCAGGTTCGAATCCTGTTCGGGGTACTCAGAGAAAGCCCGCGTTGCGACTATTACAAGTCACAAACGCGGGCTTTGTCTTCTTCGCACTGACCCCGCTAGGCTCCGGCGGGATCCTCGACGTCGTCTATCTCGTGCAGGTAGACCCACTTGTAGCCATAGGTTTTCGTCATGTAGCTCAGCGCAGTCAGAATGCTGCTCTTGAAATTCAACATGCGAGGCTGCAGCACGAAGACTGCGCCGCGCCTGCCACCTCATGCCGGCCGCCCCATGCCGGCCGCCCCATGCCGGCCGCCCCAAGCGCGGCCTCCTTGTCGCAAACGGTGCAGGAACCAACCAAACGGGGCAGGAACTTCCTGCCCGGTTTAGCAAGAACTTGCCCGCTTTGCACATGAGGCACCGGGCGGGGCGCAGGCCACCGGGGGCGTCAGTACCAGCCGGTCAGGTCGATCTGCCCGGGCACATCCTGGCCCGCGACGATCGCGGCGTACGCGGCACGGAAGTCGTCCTCCACATCGGAGGAGCGCAACCGACCCGAGGTGTGCGGGAAGACGTCCACGGCAGGATGCTCCCATCGCCAGTCACCAGCAGGCAACGGCTCGACCTCAAACACGTCGAGGATGGCGTGCGAGACCTGGCCCGCGTCCAGAGCGGCGCGCAGCGCGTCGTGGTCCACGGTCACTCCCCTGCCCACGTTGACGAAGATCGCCTCGCTCATCTGCCCAAACACATCCGAGTCAATGACGTCCACCGTCTCGGGGGTCTTCGGAAGAACAACGACGACGATGTCTGCCTTCTCGAGCAGGTCACCCGGATCGTCCAAAGAGCGCACGACATCAAAGTCCTCGCGTGCCCGTCCGGAGCGGGAGAGTCCATCGACCCTCCCCACGAACGGCCGCAGCAGCCGCGCCGTCGCAGACCCGATCCGGCCCGTTCCAACGATGACGGCGCGCATGTCCATCAGGGTTTCGTCCTCGCCAGGTGACCACTCGGCGTCGCGCTCTTTTGTCTTGTATCGGCCAAGCTCGCGAACGTGCGCGAGTACGGTTGCCACCACGAACTCGCCGATCCGATGCGGCATCGTGCCCACGGTGTGCGTGAGCCGGGAGCCGCTCGCCGCCAGATCCTGAAACAGGGGGTGAAAGAGGTCGACGCCCACGGTCCCCGCATGGAACCAGCGAATGTTCGACGCGGCGGGGCTGATCGGCGGGCGCGTGCCCACCCAGGAGTCGGCCCAGGCCAGATCCTCCAGCCGCAGCTCTTTGTAGGGCACGTAGCGGGTGTCGAGGATGTCGCTGAGAGACTCGGCCAGGAACGCGTAGCGGGCCTCTGTGATGAGGAGGTGGCGCGGCTTCACCGGCACCCAAATTTCTCTTCGATGACGTTCTGAGCGAGGGTCGGCTCGTCGGTGATCAGGCCGTCGACCCCGAGGTCGAGGAGTTTGACCATGTCCGGCTCCTCATTCACAGTCCACACGTGAACAGCGAGCCCGCGCGAATGCGCGAGGCCGATGAACGCCTCATTAATGATCTCGATGTTCTTGAAGAACTCCGGCACTTGAACGGCTTCCACGCCGCGCTCGGGCCCGGGCAGGCGATGCAGCGCTGCCCGGCGGATCGCCGTCGGGCCGTTGGCGGCAACCACGAGCCGCCCGATCGTGGACGTACCCATCGAGGAACGAACGCCCGGCAACTTGCGGCGCATGTAGGCAAGGCGGGTCTCGCTGAAGCTCGCCAGCGACACGCGCTCAAGCGCGTTGTGGCGAATAATCGTCTGGGCCATGGGTTTGGCGACGCCGTTGTGCTTGGCATCCAAATTGAACACGATGTCGGGGAACTCTTCCAAGAGCTCGTCGAGGAGCACGATGCGGTTACCGGAATGGTCCTTGACGTCCTTCAAGTCCGACCACGTCCAGTCCGAGATCTTCCCGGCAGCTTCAGTCACGCGGTCCAGGATCGGATCGTGGAAGACGATCACGGTTCCGTCAGCGGTGGAGTGGCAGTCGGTTTCGATGTAGCGAAACCCGCGATCTCGCATCATTCGAAATGCTTGGATCGAGTTTTCTGGAACCTCGTTTCCACCGCCACGATGGGCGAGGACAACGGGTTTCTCACCTATTTTCCACAGTCGTTCACGAACCATTACACCAGCCTAACAGAGGCGCACAAAGGCTAACGGGCGTAGCGAGAAACGCTGGTGGGCACGCGGTGAAACGGCCGCTTAGCAGAGCTCCGACACATCGACGGCGCCGAGGGCCGCGAGGGTCGGGAGCGGGTTAAGAATGTGATCCGTCGAGCCATCTTCCGAGGACAGTCCATGGCCCTTGTGAAGCTCAAAGTGCAGATGCGGACCCGTGGAGCGGCCCTTCGAGCCGACGTCGCCAATATGCTGGCCAGCCTTGACCTGATCGCCCAGCTCGACGTGCACGCCGTCGTCGTACATGTGGACGTACCACGAGCTGTACTTTTCGCCGCTGATCTCATGCGCGACGACGATGAGGTTCGACGAGCGCCCGTCAATACCCTCGCCCACGTGGATCACGGTGCCGTCGGCGATCGAGTAGATCGGGGTACCAACTGGTGCTGCGAAGTCTTGACCGAGGTGCTGGGAGGGCAGGCGTGTGAACGGATCGTAACGCCAGCCGAAGTTCGACGAGAGGCTGTAGGAGTCGCCACCCATGGGGTTGACCACGTACGTCTCGTCCTCAACAAAGGCCGAGACCAGCGAGTTCGCGCCGCCTCGCACATCGCACTGCACGGTTGCGCCAGACAGTTCGCGCTCGAGGCCGAAGTAGCGAGCGGAATCCGCAGCGCCGTCGGTCTTCTTCAACGAATCTGGCACGGTGGGCTCGATGGTGGCAGCCGCTACCTGCTCGGGCTGCGCGTCTCCAGGAACTGCAAGAGCCCCGGTCACGCCAGACACCGTAAGCACGGATGCGGCCGCGCCGATCATCGCGAACGTGGCGAAGCTGGCGGCGGTGGACAGGAGCTTGCCGCGCGAGGGGCGCGCCAACGGCGGCCATGCCAAGCGGGACTTTAACGACGGCGATTCCTCGCACACGATGGGTTCGATCTCGGCAGTCGGCGTCTTGTCTGCGACGGTCTCCGAAGCAACAACTGGTGCTTCCTGAGCCTGCGCTACCTCAACTTGAGCTTCCTCAACCGGCGCAACCTGATCCTGAATATCAGCCTGATCCTGAACGACAGCGGCGTCGTGATCTGCCTGAGACTCGGCGGTGATGCGGGCGCGTTCGGCGGCCTCGCGCTGGAGTCGGAGTTCTCTACGGGACGGAAGCGTCTTCGTGGTGCTTGACAAGCGCGCGTTCCCCTTCCCGCTAGCCGGTTGCATCAGTGCGTGCGTGTGTACGGCCGGTTCGCCCGGCACGCCATCAACCATAACGGTTTGATAACAATCGCGCTACTCTTGTGTTACACAGGTAACGCCTGAGCGATGTGAAACACCTCATGGTCAGCGCCGACGGCGCCCGAGCCGCCAGGAAAGTATCGGCGACGCCGTCTGGTCACCATTCGCCTGACCTGCGCGGATGTCCGACTTTGCGGGCTACTTTTGCATCGCGTCGCGGACTTCACCAACGAGTTCTTCGAGGATGTCCTCGAGGAAGAGAACGCCTTGAACCGTCCCGTTAACCGAGACAGCCGCCAGGTGCGTACCGTCCTTTTGCATCGATCGCAGCGCCGTTTCGACCTCGTCCTGCGAGTCCACGAGCGACATCTTGCGGATCTTCCACGGCGCCAACGGCTCGTTGCGCCGGTCCTCGGAGACGTCGATGATGTCCTTGAGGTGGATGTATCCGACCATCTCGTTTTGAACCTCGACCGGGTATCGGGAGAAGCCCGTGCGCGCGATCTCGAGTTCGACCTCGGCGGGAGTCGTGATCGGACTGACCGTCACGAGTTCCGACGTCGGAACCATGAGGTGGCAGGCGCTGTACTCGGAGAATTCCAGCGCCGAGGAGATGAGGCCGACATCGGCGTCAAGCACGCCGGCCTTCTTCGACGCATCGACGATGGAGGCAACCTCGTCCACGGTGAACGCGGCGCCCACTTCGTCTTTCGGCTCGAAACCGAACAGCGAAATGATGTGGTTGGCGAACCAGTTCAACGAGTGCACGATCGGTAGGAAGATCTTCGAGACGATCACCAGCGGCGGCACCAGGATGTAGGAGACCTTCTCCGGCGTCGTCACGGCCAGGTTCTTCGGAACCATCTCGCCCAGCACGACGTGCAGGTAAACCACAAGCACGAGCGCGATGACGATCGCGATCGGATGGACCATGGCCTGCGGGACTCCGAGCGACATGAGCGGACCCTCGATCCAGTGCGCGATCGCCGGCTCGGAAATCGCGCCGAGCGCGACCGAACACACGGTGATGCCCAGCTGGCAGGTCGCCAGCATGAGGGTCACGTTTTCGAGTGCATACAAAGTGGTCTGCGCGGACTTCTTGCCCTGTTCAGCAAGCGGCTCCACGCGCGAGCGGCGCGCGCCCATGACGGCGAACTCCGCGCCCACGAAGAACGCGTTAATGGCAAGAAGCGCGAAGGTGATCAGCAGTGCGGTTCCGATTGTCATGACTCATCAACCCCAGAGATACGGATCTGCTCGATGCGGCGCCCGTCCATGGCCTCCACGACCGCGCGAACCCCGTTTTCGACGTATGCGTCGCCAACTTCTGGCATGCGCCCGAGGCGAGCCATCATCCAGCCTCCCACGGTTTCCCACGGGCCCTCTTCTGGAATATCAAGGCCCATCTCGCGCGCGACCTCATCGGGGCGCATCGATCCCGGAATCATCCACTCACCTCCCGCAACGATGCGGGTGCGGGCGCGGCGGCGATCGTGTTCATCAGCCACGTCCCCAACAATTTCTTCCACGGCATCTTCGAGCGTGACGATGCCGGAGGTTCCGCCGTATTCGTCCACGACGACGGCCATCTGCAACCCCTCGGCGCGCAGCTGCACGAGTAGCGGGGCAAGTTCGATCGTCTCGGGTACCTGCGTGGCTTCCACGAGCAACGACGACGACGTGACCGGCACGTCCTTGCGCGATTCGTAGGGCACTGCGACAGCGCGTCGCAGGTGAACGAAGCCGCGAATGTCGTCCATGTCCTCGCCGATGACGGGGAAGCGCGAGTGACCCGTCTGACGGGCGAGCGCGACGACGTCGGCTGCCGAGGCGTCCGCGGGCAGGACCGCGGCGCGGGTGCGATCGGTCATGACGTCGACGGCGGTGAGGGCGCCGATGTCAATCGAGCGCACGAGCAGTCGAGCGGTGGAAACATCCAGCGTACCCTCATCGGCAGAACGGCGGACGAGGGCCGACAGCTCGGTGGCCGAGCGCGCGCCCGAGAGCTCCTCGGCCGGCTCGATTCCGAACCGGCGCAAGATCCAGTTCGCCGTCTCGTTGAGCACGACGATGAGTGGCTTAAAGACCGTCGTGAAAATACGCAGCGGGAGCGACACCAGTGCGGCCGTGCTCAGCGGCTCCGCGAGCGCCATATTCTTCGGGATCAGCTCGCCAAACAGCATCGATGAGAGGTTCGTGATGACGAATGCCAAGGTGGCAGCGGCGCCCACCGAGGCGGCGGTTGCCATGCCTTGATTCGAAAACACTCGCTCGAATAGTTGCTGAAGCGGAGCCTGCGCAACGTAGCCCAGCAAGATCGTGGTCAGGGTGATTCCCACCTGGCACGAGGAGAGCTGGAGAGAAAGATTGTGCAGCGCCTTGTTCACGGATTGCGCTTTGGTATCTCCGGCTCTGGCGCGGTCATCGATCGTTGCCGGATCGAGGGCGACGAGCGAAAATTCGGCGGCAACGAATAGTGCGTTTCCTAGGATAAGAATGAGGCCGATGCCAAGCAGAATGATCTCAGTGGCCAAGGCATCCCCTACGTTGTCGTCCTTTCATGCGCTCATCGTAACCTAACTGCTCGCCAACTCGATAGAAAGTCTTGACACATTGGTTAAATTATCTTGACGATAAGACATTTCTCTCGGGCTATTAGCCGAATTTCAAGCAAAAATTCGAGTCAATCGCCCGCAACGAAGCGAACCTCACTAAGCTTGATACGAAGTTGTTTCTTTACGAAGTGAGGCAAGACAGTGTCGTCAACGAACTCCGATGATTTTGGGCCGAACCAGGGATTTGTGGAAGATCTCTACGCGGCGTTCCTCGATAACCAAGAAGGCGTCGGGCCGCAGTGGTCGGAAATGTTTAAGCAGTGGAAGGCCGAGGGCCGCGAGCCGATTACCGAGGGTCAAGAGGATCGCGAGCCACCGCAGGGCATTAGCGCCGCACAGCGCAAGGTGCACTCCAGCTCGGATCGTGCCTCAACGCCGTCGACGAACGTTACCCGCTCGGATCTGCCGCCGCAGCCGCGTGTGGGTGCCGAGCCGGCTCTGACCCCCTACGCAAAGACGTACAGCCTCGCTCCGTCCGAGGCGCCGGAGGATATGAATCCGACCGATAAGGACGTCTCGGTGCTCAAGGGCGGCGATCGCGGTCTGGCCAAGAACATGGACAGCTCGCTGACCATCCCCACGGCAACCTCGATTCGTGCGCTGCCGGCGCGCGTCATGTTCGACAACCGCATGGTCATCAACAAGTACCTTGCCGGCACCCGCGGCGGAAAGATCTCCTTCACCCACCTCATCGCCTACGCAATGGTGGAGGCGCTCGCGGAGATGCCGGAGATGAACGTCTCGTACAAGCTTGAGGACGGCAAGCCGGCCCTCGTGGAGCCCAAGCATGTGAATCTTGGCCTCGCGATCGACGTCGTGAAGGCAGACGGAAGCCGCACCCTCGTGGTCCCCTCGATCAAGGCCGCCGAAACGAAGACTTTCTCGGAATTCGTCTCCGCCTACGAAGACATGGTCGACCGTGGGCGCGATAACAAGCTGACGATGGACGACTACCAGGGCACCACCGCCACGCTGACGAACCCGGGCGGTCTTGGCACCACCCACTCGATCCCGCGCCTCATGAACGGCCAGGGCCTCATCGTCGGCGTTGGCTCGATGACGTACCCGGCGGAGTTCCAGGGCACGGCCGATGAGCAGCTCGCTCGCCTTGGCGTGTCGAAGGTCGTCCACATCGGATCCACCTACGATCACCGCGTCATTCAGGGCGCCACCTCGGGCCGCTTCCTGCGCCTCATGGAAAACAAGCTCCTGGGACTGGACGGGTTCTACGACCGCGTCTACGTGTCGCTGCGCGTGCCCTACACCCCGATCGTGTGGGAAAAGGACGTGGAGTACGACGCCGAACGAGAGCTCGGCAAGCCCGCACGCATTGCGGAGCTCATCCACGCCTACCGCTCGCGCGGACACCTCATCGCGGATACCGATCCGCTCTCATTCCATCTACGCCGCCACCCGGATCTGGAGATCTCCTCCTACGGCCTCACGCTGTGGGATCTGGACCGCTCCTTCCCCACCGGCGGCTTCGCGGCCACGAGTCACCTCACGCTGCGCGAGATTCTCGGGCAGTTGCGCGATGCCTACTGCCGCACAGTCGGCATTGAATACATGCACATTCAGGATCCGGCGCAGCGCAAGTGGTTCCAGGAGCGCTTGGAGCGCCCGGCCACCCCGGTCACGGCCGAGCAGCGCCTGCAGATCCTCAAGAAGCTCAACGAGGCCGAAGCCTTCGAGACCTTCCTTCAGACGAAGTACGTGGGCCAAAAGCGCTTCTCGCTCGAGGGCGGCGAATCGCTCATCCCGGCACTCGACGCGATTTTGGACGGAGCCGCCGACGACGGCCTGCACGAGGTCGCCATCGGCATGGCTCATCGTGGCCGCCTCAACGTGCTGACGAACATCGCGGGCAAGTCCTACTCTCAGGTGTTCTCCGAGTTCGACGGCGTGATCGATCCGAACAAGCCGGGCTCGGGTGACGTCAAGTACCACCTTGGCACCGAGGGCACGTACGTGTCCGACAAGGGCGAAGAGGTGGGCGTCTACTTGGCCGCCAACCCCTCGCACCTTGAGGCTGCCGACGGCGTCCTCGAGGGCGTCGTGCGCGGCATGCAGGATCAGTTGGATCTCGACGACGACGGCGCGGCCGTCATGCCGTTGCTCATTCACGGCGACGCGGCGTTCTCCGGTCAGGGCGTGGTGACCGAGGTGCTGAACCTCAGCCAGCTGCCCGCCTACCGCACCGGCGGCACCGTGCACATCATCGTCAACAACCAGATCGGTTTTACCACGGCGCCCTCGAGCTCACGCTCCTCGCGCTACACCACGGACATCACGAAGGGTCTGCAGCTGCCGATCTTCCATGTCAACGGTGATGATCCGGAGGCCGTTGCCCGCATGGCGCGCATGGCCTACGAGTTCCGCATGGAATTTAAGAAGGACGTCATCCTCGACATCATGTGCTACCGCAAGCGCGGCCACAACGAGGGCGATGATCCGTCGATGACCCAGCCGATCATGTACTCACTCGTCGATGAGAAGCGCTCCACGCGTCAGCTCTACCAAGAGGCGCTGCTCGGTCGCGGCGATATCTCCGACGAAGAGGCGGCCGCCGTCGAGCAAGACTTCAAGGACACCCTCGAAAAGGCATTCGACGAAGTGCGCGAGGCCGAGATGAGCGAGGAACGTGACGAAAAGGACGCCTCGCACGCCCTTGGCGTTCCGCAGTCGCAGGAAGAGGATGCCGGCACGATGGTCGGCTGGACAACGGCGGTCTCGCCGGAGGTTCTCCAGCGCATCGGCCAGGCGCACACCGCTCCGCCGGAGGGCTTCAACCCCCACCGCAAGGTCACCCAGCTGTTCGACCGTCGCAACAAGATGGCGCACGACGGCGGAATTGACTGGGGCTTTGGCGAGCTCCTCGCCTTCGGTTCGCTGCTCATTGAGGGCGTGCCGGTGCGCATGTCTGGCCAAGACACGAGGCGCGGAACGTTTACGCAGCGCCACGCCGTGGCTCACGACTACCTCACGGGTGAGGAGTGGACGCCGCTCATGGGTCTGACCGAGGATCAGGCGCGGTTGAAGATCTTCGATTCGGCCCTCTCGGAGTACGCCGTGCTCGCCTTTGAGTACGGTTACTCGGTGCAGCGCCCGGACGCGCTCGTTCTGTGGGAGGCGCAGTTCGGCGACTTCGTTAACGGCGCCCAGATCGTGACGGACGAGTTCATCACCTCGGCCGAGCAGAAGTGGAACCAGAGCTCCTCGCTCGTCGTTCTCCTTCCGCACGGTTACGAAGGTCAGGGTCCGGATCACTCCTCCGCCCGCATCGAGCGTTTCTTGCAGATGAGCGCGGAGGACAACATGATCGTTGTGCAGCCCTCCACGCCGGCGAACTACTTCCACATGCTGCGCCAGCAGGCCTACAACCGCCCGCGTAAGCCGATGATTGTGTTCTCGCCCAAGCAGCTGCTGCGTCGCAAGGCCGCCAAGTCGCAGGTGGAGGACTTCACGTCGGGCACCGTCCAGAAGGTCATTGGCGAGCACCGCAGCCTTGGCGACGTCGATCGGGTTCTGCTGTGTACCGGCAGGATCTACTACGACCTCGTTGAGAAGGCGGAGAAGGACGGCGACGATCGCACCGCGATCATCCGCATCGAGCAGCTCTACCCGAACCCGGTGGACGAGGTCCGCGCCGAACTCGACAAGTACCCGAACGCTCAGGTGTTCTGGGTGCAGGACGAGCCGGCCAACCAGGGCGCGTGGGGTCATTTCGCGCTCGGCATGTTCAACGAGCTTGGCCGCGATGTCACGCGCATCTCGCGGCGGGCAGCGGCGTCGACTGCCGCAGGCATGACATCCATGCACGCGGTCGAAGCCGAAGAGCTCATGAAGGCGGCATTCGAGAGGTAATCTGCTCGGCGTCGCACGAGGTAAATGCACAGGGGCGCTCCCACCGATCGGTGGGAGAAG
>NZ_JBHWPL010000094.1:0-8519 GCF_043424875.1 Trueperella sp.
TGCGGGACGCCGGCGGCGTCCCGCGCTTGCGACCAACGATGGTTGCGAGTTCCCCATAGCTCACCGTCTGGCCATAGGGGATGTCTCGAAGCGCTGACCATACGTCCTGCTGGAAGCCTGTGCCGGTGGGCTCGAGTGCGAAGGTCAGCTCGGGGTTTTCGCCGGTGAAGTAGGCATCTAACCAGTCAGCCACCGGACCTTTCGCGGGCTCGCTGGCGCTCAGGACGTCAGCGGGGAAGTTTGCCTGCCCCTCCATCCATAGACCGCGGAGCACGCCCTCATGTTCGTCAATTGTGAGGCGTCCGAGCGGAGATTCGTAGACCGTGAGCATGTCTTTAGCCTAATCTGCTCGCATGTTTAGTGAAATAGCGGCATCTCGTTTGTAAAAACGCTGTTTTCGCTCGATTTTTCACTAAAGTTGCGAAGGTTTCCGGGTAACCGTCAGGTTTTGAGTCTCCGAGGATCGAGTTGGCCCTTTTCTGGATCGGCGGGCTTATGGGCTGGCGCGCTTCAGGACTGGCGTGCGGTTGAACTGGCGCGCGGTTGGGTCTGCTTACTTCAGGACCGGCCCTTCTTCTGGGCCGGCGCATCTCACCGCTGGCCCGATTGGCCAGCTGATGGCGGCCCGCCACTTCTGCGGTTAGCGCGCCGCTGCCGGCGCGATGAGTGCAGGCCGAGCGAACCACTGCGAGAACCTCCAGGTCACCCACTCAAGCGGGCCTCTGCGCCACGGCAACAGCGCCCACACCGTGCAAAAGACGAGCACACCGCCAGCCACCCAAAGGAAGGGCGCTGCGGAGTCGCCGAAGAACCAGTCTTGCTTGAAGTGGAGGAAGACCGCGTGACCGACATACGCCGTCAAGGACATCGAACCAACTGCCGCAATCGGCAAGAGCACGTGCCTCGCGAGGGGAGCAAGCCACAGGCACGCGCCAACAATAGCGAGGCCAACGCCGAGGTTCCCGACGACTTCGAACGTGGTGTCCGAGTGAGGGATCGCGGTGATGAACGTGGCGGGACGGATCGGATCGAGGCCAATGTCAAACGACGAGTTCCACTGCTCCGCTTCCGAGGCAAAAGACTTCGTGGCAACCCACGAGAATCCATAGCTGAGCACGGCAAGTGCTGGTCCGATGATGAGGAGCTGTGTGCGAAGCATGGTCTGGGTGAGGTCGAGTCGGCCAAGCGCAATGCCCGCGAGCACGTACGCCATGTAGGCCAAGCCCGGATACATGCCAGAGACGAGTGTGGTGTGGAGAAAACCATCGCCCCACATCTCGTTCCTCCCGAGCAGCCAGCTGATCAAGACAATCAGCTGCGGACCCACAAGGGCCACCACGACCGAGGAGATAGCGAGCTTCTTTGCTGACCAGTGCACGAGCGGCAGAGAGAGGAGGAACCACACGGCATAGAAATCGAGGATGATCGCGATCGGAGTCGAGAAGATGCCCAACAATGAAGCGAACACGAGGAGCATCACCGCGCGGCCAGCGATTCGCAGCTGGGCGTAGCGCAAGTGCTCGCCTGAGTACGGAACGTTGCGGCCGGTCAAAATCGCAATCGACACACCGGCGAGCAACGCGAATAGCGCAGAAGATCGTCCGGAGGGAATCTCCGCCAGCACCTGCCACGCCGTCTCATCCACGGTGAATGGCTTCACGTGAGCCCAGATCATGCCGAGGATCGCGAGGCCGCGCGCGAGGTCGAGGCCGCGAATCCGGCCGGCGTAGCGCTGAGGGAATGAAACAGCTGATGGGGCGGCGATAGCAGTGTGCTCGGAGGGCGGGGCGTCGAGGGGCTGTGTGTTCATGCGATAAGCGTAGACCTTCCGCTTCAAACGCCATGTCAGCCCCCAAGCGGATGTGACGGGCACCTATGGACCACTCGGGCTAAAGTCCCACGAACGTGAGACGATAGGGGCAGGAAAAATTTCGTGTCACAGGACGTCAAAGGAGAAGCATGACCGCCGAACATGGCCCGATCGAAGCGATTAACTGGAACCGAATCGAAGACGATAAGGACCTCGAGATTTGGGATCGGCTGACCGCGAATTTCTGGCTTCCAGAAAAAATCCCGCTGTCGAACGACATTCAGTCGTGGAACACGCTCAAGGAGCACGAGCAGCTGATGACCACGCGCGTGTTCACCGGCCTGACCCTGCTCGATACGCTGCAGGGAACCGTGGGAGCGGTCTCGCTCATCCCGGACGCCGTGACCCCGCACGAGGAAGCCGTCTACACGAACATTTCGTTCATGGAGTCGGTGCACGCGAAGTCGTACTCCTCGATTTTCTCCACGCTCATCTCGACTGAAGAGATCGACGAGACGTTCCGCTGGTCGGAGGAGAACCCGAACCTTCAGAAGAAGGCGCAGATCATCAACGAGCTCTACCACGGCGACGATCCGGATAAGCGCAAAGTCGCTTCCGTCATGCTTGAGTCGTTTCTCTTCTACTCAGGCTTCTACGCGCCCATGTACTGGTCCGCGCACGCGAAGCTGACGAACACGGCGGATCTGATCCGTCTGATCATCCGCGATGAGGCCGTCCACGGCTACTACATCGGCTACAAGTACCAAGTGTCGATGAAGAAGCAGAGCCGCGAGCGCCAGGACGAGATGAAGATGTGGGTCTACGAGCTCCTCGACGAGCTGTACGAGAACGAGGTCGAATACACCTCGGCGCTCTACGATCCGCTCGGACTGACCGAGGACGTCAAGATGTTCCTGCGCTACAACGCCAACAAGGCCCTCATGAACCTTGGCTACGAGGCGCTGTTCCCCGCGGAGGACACGGCCGTGAACCCGGCGATCCTTGCGGCGCTCTCCCCGGGCGCGGACGAGAACCACGACTTCTTCTCCGGTTCCGGCTCCTCCTACGTGATCGGCACGGCAGAGGCGACGACGGACGACGACTGGGACTTCTAAGCCCAGCGCGCCACCTCGCCGACGACGAATCGCCGACGACGAACCGCTGACGACGAACCGGCAGTCACCGAACGGGACGACACCGAACGGGACGACGACGAACTGTCCGGCTCGAACAACGTAGCGGCCCCGCGGGATTTATCCCGCGGGGCCGTCTCACGTGCGGCGATATGACCTCGTCGACTACATGACGAACATGCCGATCGCCCACATGATCAGCGAGACGATCGTGGCGATGACCTCAATGAGGATTGTGGCGCCAACGCCCTTCAGCGCGATCTTCGTCTTCGGCCACGCGGTCTGACGCCCGGCAACGGTTTCGCTCAGGTACACCCCGACGGACAAACTTGTTACAAAAACGTTTCCGAAAACTGCTGCATTTTGAAATTATGGCTGGTATGTTGGAGCCATTGCGGAAACGTTTCCGATCCAACTGCGTTACATGGGCGTAATGCTCGGGGCGAGTCCGTTGAAATTCGAGAGGTTTCTCGAGCATTTCGTCCAAAGGAGGACGCCATTATGGCAACAAGAAAGCGAATTTTCGCAGCAATCGTGGCTGGCGGCTTTGCACTCTCCGGTCTGGCAGCATGTTCATCTGATGACGACGGCGCAAACGGCGGCGACGGCGACAAGGGTTCGGTATACTTCCTGAACTGGAAGCCGGAATCAGAGCAGGTCTACCAAGAGATTGCCAAGGCATACACCGAGGAGACCGGTGTCGAGGTGACCGTGGCTACCGCAGCATCAGGTACCTACGAGCAGACGCTCAAGTCGGAAATCACCAAGTCCGATGCCCCGACTCTTTTCCAGATCAACGGCCCGGTTGGCCTGCAGACGTGGAATGACTACGCACTCGATCTCACTGATACCGAGTTCGCAGGAAACCTCACCGATGAAAATGTCGCGCTCAAGGGCGAAGACGGCGCCATCTACGGTGTGCCGCTCGCCATCGAAGGCTACGGCATCATTTACAACGAAGAGATTATGGACCAGTACTTTGCCCTTGACGGTGCAAAGGCCGAATCCATGGAAGAGATCAACAACTTCGCCAAGCTCAAGGAAGTAACCGACGATATGCAGGCTCGCAAGGACGAGCTCGGTATCGACGGCGTCTTCGCATCCACCTCGCTTGCTCCAGGCGAGGAATGGCGTTGGCAGACCCACCTGTCGAACATCCCCACCTACTACGAGTACAAGGATGATGGCGTAACGGACAAGGACGAGATTGAGTTCTCGCACAACGAAGAGTTCAAGAACATCTTCGATCTCTACCTCACAAACTCGACTGTCGAGCCGAGCCTGACGCCTTCCAAGACCGTCACCGACTCCATGGCTGAGTTTGCAACCGGTCAGGCTGCAATGGTTCAGAATGGTAACTGGGCGTGGAGCCAGATCAAGGACGTCGATGGCAACGTGGTTGCTGAAGACAAGATCAAGTTCCTTCCGATCTACACCGGTGCTGAGGGTGAAGAGTCCCAGGGTCTTGCCATTGGAACCGAAGCGTTCATGGCAATCAACTCCCAGGCAGACGAAGCTGACCAACAAGCTACGATCGATTTCGTGAACTGGCTCTTCTCCTCGGATGAAGGCAAGGATTACGTCCTTAACGACCTCGGCTTCATCGCTCCGTTCAACACCTTTGGTGAAGACGAAGTGCCGGCAGATCCGCTTGCAAAGGAGATCCAGCGCTACATGTCGGACGATTCGCTCGAGACGGTTTCTTGGGTGTTCACCACCTACCCGTCTCAGGCATTCAAGGATGAGTTCGCACAGTCGCTCGCTCAGTACGCCTCGGGCAACCTGGAGTGGGACGAAGTCGTCACCACCTTCGTTCACGCCTGGGCAGCTGAGAAGCAGTAAGCATCTTTTCAGATGACAAGCAGTCGTGGGAGGAGCGAGCACATTGCTCCTCCCACGATGCATGATCGGAAAGACTCATGAGAGCAGCTCTTAAAAAGTATTTCCCGGTTTTCGTACTACCCACACTCATCGCGTTTGGTATTGCATTCTTCGTACCGTTCATCATCGGATTTGGTCTGTCCTTTACGGACTTCACCACGATCACAAACGCTGAGTTCGTTGGAGTTCAAAACTATGTGGACGCGTTCGGCGAGCGCAGTGGCTTTACCGGCGCATTCTTCTTCACCCTCCTCGTGGCAATCGTTGCCATCGTTTCTGTGAACGTCTTTGCGTTCTGGATTGCATGGCTTCTTACGAGGAAACTACGCGGTACAAACTTTTTCCGCACCGTGTTCTTCATGCCGAACCTTATTGGTGGCATCGTGCTTGGTTATACCTGGCAGGTCTTGATCAATTCCGTGCTCACCCAGTACGGCACCACCATCATCTCCGACTGGAAGTACGGTTACTGGGGCCTGATCATGCTCATTAACTGGCAGCAGGTTGGCTACATGATGATCATCTACATCGCCGGCCTCCAGAACGTGCCGCCGGAGCTCATCGAATCTGCCGAGCTCGACGGCGCTGGACGCTGGCAGACGCTTCGCCACGTCACCATTCCCATGGTGATGCCGGCGATTACGATCTGTCTCTTCTTGACCCTGTCGAACACATTCAAGATGTACGACCAGAACTTGGCCCTTACCGCGGGTGCTCCGCAAGGTAAGACCGAAATGGTTGCCCTGAATATCGTTAACTCGATGTTCTACGAAATTGGGCAGGAAGGCGTGGCTCAGGCGAAGGCGGTTATCTTCGTCGTCGCAGTCGTCGCCATTGCCATGTTCCAGCTCCGAGCAACCCGCGCGAGGGAGGTAGAAGCATGACTGTCGCCGCTATTCCGCAAACCAATCCACAAGATGCGCCCAATCCGCAAAAGAAGCGTATCTCTACGAAGACGAAGAAGCGCAAGCTCACGCCTGGCATCATTTTCATCTATGCCTTGCTAGCCTTCCTCACGCTCGTCTTCTTGGGGCCGATCCTGTTCATCTTGGTGAACTCGTTCAAGGCGAAGTTCTCGATTTCATCGGATCCCTTCAGCCTGCCGCTGGGAGACATGTTTGTTGGGCTGACCAACTACGAAACAGGTCTTGCACTCACAGGTACATTCCAAGCGATCTTCTGGTCATTTGTTATCACCGTGAGCTCGGTTGCCGTGATCATCTTCTTCTCGGCTATGACCGCCTACTACATCACCCGAATCAAAGCATGGTGGACCAATGCCATCTACCTGATTCTCGTGTTCTCCATGGTCATTCCGTTCCAGATGGTCATGTTCCCCACCGTCAAGATCGCCGATTCTCTCAGCTTGGACAATCCGGCTGGTTTAGTGATTTTGTATCTTGGATTTGGTGCAGGCCTTTCCGTCTTCATGTTCTCGGGCTTCGTCAAGGCAATCCCGTTGGAGATTGAGGAAGCGGCCATGATCGATGGCTGTAATCCACTGCAGAACTACTTCCGAGTAGTGCTGCCCATGCTCAAGCCGACCGCGATCACCGTCTCGATTCTCAACGCAATGTGGATTTGGAACGACTTCCTTTTGCCCAACCTTGTGCTCGGACCAAGTTCGGAGTATCGAACTATCCCGATTGTTGTGCAGTTCCTTGTGGGATCCAACGGCAACCGAGATATGGGTGCTCTCATGGCAATGCTCGTTCTTGCGATTGTTCCGATTGTTATCTTCTACCTCTTTGCGCAGAAGTACATCATCGAGGGCGTTGCCGCAGGTGCGGTCAAGGGCTAATAATTCATGGAGGGGCGGACTACATCCCGCCCCTCCAGGTTAACAAGAGGTCGATTATGAAGGTGACGATTCGTGACGTTGCCCAAGCATGCAGGGTGGGAGTAACCACGGTATCGCGGGCTTTAAACAACCAGCCCGGCGTATCCGAGGCCACCAAAGCACGTATTCAGAAGAAGGCAGGCGAGCTCGGCTATCGTCCGAACCTTTCTGCGCAGCGACTGCGGATGGCAAATTCGAACGTCATCGCAGTCATTATTAAGGGCCCCACGAACCCGTTTTTTACCGAATTGCTCGAGCTGATCGAGAACCGCCTTCGACGCGATGACTACGTTGTCTCGATTGTTCGCGTGCTTCATGACCAAGACGAAGTCGAGGCGGCAGCCCACGCCATCGCGGCTACTAAAATCTCGGGCATGATCTTGCTCGGAGGCTGGTTTGCCGCGGGCCAAGAAGGTTGGGACAAGGTCACGGTTCCAGCGGTGCTATGTACGATGCCGAGCGTCATCGGGGTTGACCGCGAGTCGTATTCCTCCGTGGCCGTCGACGACGAGCAAGCCATGAATCTGATCGTTGATCACCTTGTCGAGCTAGGGCACGAGAGAATCGCGTTTGTGGGCCCCGAAGCTGGCGATGAATCGGTTGGCTACATCCGTCTGAAGCACTTTATTAGCGCGATGCGGGCGCGCGGATTTGAACCCGATCCGGAGCTTATCTTGCGCGGCAGCAATTTTGATTCTCCCTACTCCTACGAGTACGGCCACTTGGTGACTCGCTCTTTGATCGAGGAACGTCGCGATTTTACGGCCGTGGTGGGGATGACGGATGCGACCGCCGTGGGTGCGATTCGAGCCCTCGCCGACGCCGGAATCCGCGTTCCGCAGGACGTTGCCGTTACCGGTTTTGACGGCATCGATCTCACGCGATACATGTCGCCGAGACTGACCACCATTACGCAGCCGATCGAAGACATCGTGGAGAAAACCTGCGAATCTCTTATTGCTCAGATCGACGGAGGCGGGCATCAGCACGTCATCCTCCCCGGCGAGCTCCGGGTGGCGGAATCCACTGCGGGACAGTAGATTCCGGTCATGGCAATTGGTCCCGATTCTGGTTTCTATAACGCACTGTCACTGGCCACCGACATCGTTGTGGTCAATGCTCTGACCATTTTGACAAGCCTTCCGCTAGTAACGGTGGGCGCGTCACTGCGAGCTGCAAACGTGGTGATTGCCCAGCTGATCGCTGAAGAAGGATCTCGACCAACCCGAACCTATCTGAATCAGTTTCGACGCGAATGGAAAACGTCGACTCTCTGGTCCCTAATCCTTACCGTTATTGGAGCTCTTGCTCTCTATGAGTTTTGGATCATCGGTCAAGCAGAGATCGAACCCACCGTTTCCTTCATGCTTCGTGCCGGAATCTTTTCTGGCCTGATCGTGCTTGGGGGTATCAGCTTTTGGTTCTTCTATTTCGAAGCGCACAGGCCAAGGGCTTTCAAAGAAACCTTCACTGCCGCCGCACTAAGCGCAATCCGATACCTGCCACGCACGCTCGTGGGAGTCGCGCTTATCGTGGCACCGCTCGTCTTTGTTGTAATTGCGCCGAGCCGCTGGGTGGTGGTGCTTTTTTACTTCCTAGTGATAGGAATTGCCTTCTCGATCTATCTTTTCCAGTTGGCAGCACGCGGCACTCTGAGTCGGTAGGGCGCTGGCGTCCAAAGAACTTTGGGTGCTTTTGAACTCGATACTGGTCTGAACGCAGTACTGACCTGAGTGCAGTACTGACCGAAACACTGCGGCCTAGATTGCAATACTGACCGGAATCAGTGCTGGTCGTAGTAGCCGGTATCCTTAGCACGCAAAAAGAATCCGATGATACCCCCGATCGCGCCGAT